>CAJYBK010000372.1 GCA_913064955.1 uncultured Flavobacteriales bacterium | reverse complement strand
TCAGGCTCATTGTATTGCTGACTATGGTTATCACCAGAAACCAAAAAATGACTCACTTTACCCGCGTGATACAACTCTGCTGCTGCATTTATCCTATTATAAAAATAGGGATTGTGAATTTTATTTCGCAAATACTTTGAAGCACCTAAAACCAAAGCAACCTTTTTAGTGGGTAAATTTTCAATGTTATTAATTATTTGAGATTGAGTGGAGCGTACAATGTAATAATTGGATCCAAAAGCCAATATCACAATTGTTAAAATTCCCAAGATTACTTTGAGCCACAACTTTTTGATAAAGATTCTATACAACAGGTTTTTCATAACAAAGGTTTAATTTCTTTACTAATCTATCACCGCTTTTTAGAATGAGGTAACTCTTTTATTTATTCGAATGAATTGACTTATTTTTTGAATATTTCAAATCGCAAACCAGTACAGAGTGGAGTCAACCGCCAATACTTCTTTTCGTTCTACATATTCCTGATATTTCTTGGCAAACAATTCTTTTAGTTGCTGTTCATTTAAGAAATTGCTTTTAGGTATTTCCCCACTTTTTAAATATGATTTCAAGGATTCATTTAACTCTTTTTCCCAAAACTGAATTACCAACCTATCCAACTCTTCATCTTCAATAAATCGCTCTTGTATTATCTCTGCAGCAAACTGAACTGCTTCAGGCGTATAGGCATCTTTTGATTCCAAAATCGCAATCAATTCGCCATTTTGTTTTAAATGCAATCTATCTTTTAAATCACTCATCTTCACCTAGATATTTTTGAACCAGTTCCTCTGCAGCTTTGAAAGGGCTTATTTTCCCAGAGAGTACATCCTTCTCTAATTTCGCTTTTTCCTTTTGAGCTTCAGCGTCATTGTAAAAACTAGAAACTAACAATTCATTGATACGTTCGTTCATCCAAAACTGGGATTGCAGTTTTCGATTTTCCGTGTAGAAGCCATTGTTTACTGTCGTATTTTGATAGGATGAAATGATATTCCATACCTCATCAATATTATAATTGTTCAAGGCACTGCAATGAGACACTTTTGGAATCCATTGAGAGTCCATTGCAGGAAAAAGATGCAAAGCATTTTTATATTCAGACATTGCTTTTTTAGCCAAAGGAAGGTTATCTCCATCTGCTTTTGTAATCACAACAGCATCTGCCATTTCCATAATACCTCTTTTGATTCCTTGCAATTCATCTCCAGCTCCGGACAACATAAGCAACAAGAAAAAATCAACCATTCCTCTAACTGTTATTTCAGATTGTCCTACACCAACAGTTTCTATGATTATCACATCATA
Source organism: uncultured Flavobacteriales bacterium (assembly GCA_913064955.1). Classification (GTDB taxonomy): domain Bacteria; phylum Bacteroidota; class Bacteroidia; order Flavobacteriales_D; family Parvicellaceae; genus Parvicella. The sequence continues at coordinate 760 of CAJYBK010000372.1, read as the reverse complement.
ACCTGCTGTTTCACACAAAACTATACTCTCCCTAGTTGCTTTAGCCACACCTCCTAATGATCCCCTTGAAGGACTTGGTCTTACAAAAACATTTTCATTTTGAACCAATGTCTCCATTCTGGTTTTATCACCTAGGATAGACCCGCCACTTTTTTGAGACGAGGGATCAATTGCTAGAACCGCCACTTTTTTTCCTTGCTGAGTGAGGAAGTTACCAAAAGACTCTATAAAAGTACTCTTACCAACACCAGGCACACCAGTTATACCAATTCTGATAGAATTACCGCTGAAAGGAAGACACTTATCTATAATCTCATTAGCTAAAATATGATCCTCTGGCTTGGAACTTTCTACAAAGGTTATAGCCGCACTCAAAGCAGAAATATCCCCTCCTCTAATCTCAGATACAAATTCATCTGGACTATAAGTCGGCTTAGACTTGCGTTTAAAATTATGATTAATCGATTTACTCATTAAGTTTCTAAAATTAATAATTACATCTTACACTTTGTATCAATTTATGTAATTTCGTGCGTTATGAACAAACCCTATTGGTATATTAAACATTTCAAAGAACTTTCTGCCTTAGAATTTCATCATTTAATTCAATTGCGAGAAGCAGTATTTGTAGTGGAACAGAATTGTCCCTATCTTGATGCAGATGGTAAAGACTTAGATGCTTATCACATTTGGGCTGAAGATCAAGATGGCAATATTTTGTGCACGTCTAGAATTTTAAAGGCGGGCGTTTCCTATTCAG
>CAJYBK010000371.1 GCA_913064955.1 uncultured Flavobacteriales bacterium | reverse complement strand
CAGTAGCAGTTTTGTCACTTTTAAGATCAATGTATTGTTTTTGAAAAATACCTAGAGAGGCACTTTGAGTTTCGTCAACAACCAAAATTTTATGCTCTTTATCTTCTGGCATTCCTAAATAAACTGCACCTATTAAAAATACAGCAGACAGAATTGGAACTAAAATGGTCATTACAATAAATGATTTCTTCTTTACCCTACTAGAATACTCTCTTCCTATGATTAGTCCTATCTTACTCATGATTTTCTTCGTTTTTAGTTAGGTTAGTATCCTCTGGTTTCTCTTCAACTTTGTTTTCCACGGCCTTGATAAAAATATCATTCATGGATGGAATTACCTTATTTACATTAACAATTTCTACGTGATCAAGTAATGCTTTAAGGTAGTTGTTGAGCGTATTATTTCCAAGCAGTTTTATGGTTGCGACAAAATGGTTGGGACCAACTTGAGTTCTTTCAATTAATTCCCATCCACCCCAAATAGCATTGGCAAAAGCAACCACATTTCCTTTGAATTCAATATTGTATTGACCTTGAGCAAATTGCTCTTTCACCTCAGCAACCTTACCACCAAGAATTTTCTTGGATTGGTTAATTAAGGCAATTTCATCACAAATCTCTTCCACAGAACCCATGTTGTGAGTGGAAAGAATTATGGTCGCACCTTCTTCTCGTAATTTTTTGATTTCGCCTTTAACTAAGTTAGTGTTAATAGGATCAAATCCACTAAAAGGTTCGTCAAGTATTAATAATTGAGGCTTGTGCATAACAGTAGTAATAAACTGTATTTTCTGAGCCATTCCTTTGGAAAGTTCCTCTACTTTTTTGTTCCACCAAGCATCGATTTCGAATTTTTTAAACCAAAAGTCTAAAGAAGATTTGGCATCTGCTTTACTCATTCCTTTCAAGCGCGCAAGGTACATAGCTTGCTCACCAACTTTCATTTTCTTATAAAGGCCTCTTTCTTCAGGTAAGTAGCCTATAATAGAAATATGCTCACGTGTGAGTTTTTCTCCATTGATAAATACCTCACCACTATCGGGGGCTGTTATTTGGTTGATGATTCGTATCAAAGAAGTTTTACCTGCCCCGTTTGGACCAAGTAGTCCAAAAATAGATTGTTTGGGCACTTCTATACTTACATCGTCAAGGGCAGTGTGTGCTGCATATTTCTTTACAATGTTGTTTGCCCTAAATAAAATTTCGTCTTGCATATTTCTCTTTAAGAAATGGAATTAAACAAATATGTTCATTACATATTGTTATACTTGTCTCTCATTTTGGTGTTGAAATAGTTACTACCCTTAGGTTTTCTTTTTCCTTTCGTTAATAAAGAAGAAATCTTCCAAAGTACCATTCCGCTTATTAGCACAATAATGCCCAAAAGCACTAAGTTCACCATTTCACTATAATCTATACCGTCCATGCTTATAAATTTACAGCTTTTTCTAGTATTTCACCAAATCTAAATACATCTTCAAAGTTATTGTATAACGGTGCAGGTGCAATTCGTATCACATTTGGTTCTCTCCAATCTGCCACGACTCCTTCCTCACTTATGAAATCAAATAAGGATTTTCCTTGACCATGTGCTAAGATAGATAATTGAGCACCTCTTTCTTTTTTGTTTCTAGGAGTGATAATTTCAAAGCTAACATTGTCATATCTAGCGGAAATGTCATCAACCACAAATTCTAAAAAACCAGTAAGTAGGTCTCTTTTTTCGCACAAAGCTTCCATACCTACTTCATCAAATAAATCTAAAGATGCTCTATGTGCAGCCATTCCTAAAACAGGTGCATTACTCAATTGCCAAGCTTCTGCAGTTGCAATCGGTTTAAAAGTTTCTTCCATTAGGAATCTTGTTTCTTTTTCTTGTCCCCACCATCCTGCAAACCTCACTAATTCTTTATCTTTTAAATGCCTTTCATTGACATACATTCCGCTTACTCCTCCTGGACTTGAGTTAAGATACTTGTATCCACACCATGCTGCAAAATCTAACCCCCATTCATTCAGTTTAAGGTGAATATTACCAGCAGCGTGGGCTAAATCAAATCCAACAATAGCTCCTGCATCATGCCCCCATTTGGTAATAGATTTCATATCCCATAATTGACCAGTGTAG
>CAJYBK010000370.1 GCA_913064955.1 uncultured Flavobacteriales bacterium | reverse complement strand
TCTAAGGATTGGCAAACTTTCTTTCTTATTGAAAACCTGGAGCATGATCAAGCAAGGAAAATTGAAAATCACATTAAAAACATGAAAAGTAGAAAATACTACCAAAATCTAAAAACGCACCCAGAAATCAGTCAAAAACTAATCAGCAAATATGTCGGTTCGTCCCGATAGTTATCGGGACCGACCTCAGGTACAAAAGCAGAGTTTTTAACTCTGCTTTTTTTTTGTCTATTTTTACATTTATGGACTTAAACAAAACATGCGAATCAGTTATTCAAATCAGCCAAGAAATTGGTGATTGGATGGTAAAAGAAAGAGTTAAATTCTCCCAAGACAATGTAGAATCCAAAGCATTTAATAACCTAGTTTCATATGTCGACAAAGAGGCTGAAAAGAACTTTGTGGAATGTTTATCTAAATTAATACCGGGATCCGGTATTTTAGGAGAAGAAGGGTCATCTGTTGAAACTAAAAATGGATATGTTTGGATTATCGACCCATTGGACGGAACAACAAATTTCGTACATGGAATCCCTGTATTTTGCACAAGCGTAGCGCTTCAGTATAACAACGAGACAATTCTAGGTGTAGTCTATGATCCCAATCGCAAGGAGCGCTTTCATGCGATTAAAAAAGGTACTGCGTTTTGTAATAACAAAGCAATAACTGTAAGTCAAAATAAAGAATTATCATCTTCACTTATAGCAACGGGGTTTCCTTATGATGACTTTTCGAGACAGAAAAATTACATTGAAATTCTTAAGAACTTAATGAACGAAACACGAGGTATAAGACGCCTAGGCGCTGCTGCACTTGACTTATGCTATGTTGCTGCTGGAAGATTCGAAGGATTCTATGAATACGCGCTACAACCCTGGGATGTGGCCGCTGGTGCATTTATCGTACAGCAGGCGGGCGGGGAAGTTTCTGATTTTAACAACGATAATACATTTGGCTCTGGACATGAAATAATTGCAACCAACAAATCAATTCACGACAGTTTACAAAGTAAAATCAAATTCTATTTTTGTCAATAATTGGCATTCATAAAAATTGCAAGATATCTTTGACCTCAATATAAAAATGACCGAATCTAACTAGCAACAATGAGATACTTCTGTACTTTTCTTATCACTCTTTTATTACTTCCAGCTGTTGCTCAAAAAACAACTTCTGAGTTGTATATGGATTTGCAGAAAATGGCATCTCTCAAAAGAGTGCTTTATCTAGCCGCTCACCCGGATGACGAAAACACTAGAGCACTTGCTTGGCTCTCGCTAGGAGAAAACGCGGAAACAGCCTACCTTTCGCTTACTAGAGGAGATGGCGGCCAAAATTTAATAGGAGAAGAATTAGGAGCATCATTAGGCATTCTACGTTCTCAGGAATTATTAGCAGCTAGGAACATTGATCATGCACAACAATTTTTTTCTAGAGCAGTGGACTTTGGCTATTCCAGAAGTGCAGAAGAATCCTTCAAAAAATGGCAAAAAGAAGAAGTATTATCTGACGTAGTGAGAGTTATTAGAAAATTTAAACCCGATGTTATTATTACACGTTTCCCTCCCGATGAAAGAGCTGGACATGGTCATCATACCGCCTCCGCCATGCTTGCAATAGAAGCAGCTAAACTAGCTAATGACAAAAACTACAAACTAAGTGATGGCAGCCTAATTGAAACCTGGGAAACTACTTCAGTATACTGGAACTCCAGCGTATGGTGGGACAAAGATTTACCAGAAAAAACTAAAGACAATCCCGATTATTTGACTTTTGATATAGGAGCATTCAACTCAACTTTAGGAAAATCTTATAACGAAATTGGCACTTTAGCGAGAAGCCAACATAAATGTCAAGGCTTTGGTTCCATTATAGAAAGAGGAGAAAGGATAGAATATTTTCAGCATCTTTCTGGAAACAAATTAAAGGATAACTTTTTTGAAAACTCTAAAAGAAACTGGACAGATCTTGTTTCATTAGACTTGGAAAATGAATTTAATCAATTAGTAGAGGATTTTGATTTCCGAGATGCTAGCCAAAACATACCTGCATTATTAAGTATTTACAACCAATTAGATAAGATTCAGGATCCTCTTCTAAAAAAAGAAAAGATGGAACAGTGTCAAGAATTAATAACTAACTGCT
>CAJYBK010000369.1 GCA_913064955.1 uncultured Flavobacteriales bacterium | reverse complement strand
TTCTAATATTTGGAAACAAGCATCAAATAAACTTTGTGCCTTAGTATCTGCAGTTTTCATTGCATTTACTGAAGCCAATAAATCTCCATCAAAACTTCTTCCATAAACTACACCTACTGTCAAGTTATTTAAAGCACCGTTTCTAAATATAATATCCTTTCCAATTTCAACATCACCGGATGCTACTGTTGTGTTTGCTTTGTCCAGTTCGCCACTGTGACAAGCATCTAAGAAAAGTAGTTTTTTCCTGCTTTCGCAATTCAGTAGTTTGTTTTCTAATTCTCGATAAGGAATTGCGCTTAGTTCGGGAGAGTAGAAGTCATTGTTGTAAGTGGCTAAATAATAATCAAGGTCTTTATTTAATAGACCATGACCTGCGTAATAAAGAATAACTACATCATTCACCGTGGCTGCCTTCAGGAATTGGTCAATTGACGAAAGGCTGTCTCTAACAACTTGTTCGTTGAAAAGTGTTTTTGTAAATGTGTGTTTGAATATTTTTGATCTTTTTAGCGTTTTTTGAATGTCTACAATATCCTTTTGAGCGTATTTCAAGTTTTTATTCGTGTCAAGGTATTTCGAAGCACCTATCCCTACAAAATAGAGATTAGGCTTGTCTATCTTGGTAGTTGATTTAATATATGTTGTTTTTACTACGGATGAAATGTTCTTAGTATTCGTAGCAACTAAATCAATTTTGTTCACTCCGCTTTGAAGCAAAATATTCAAGCTTGTGTCTATGTCATTTTTTAAATAGTCACTTTTACCAGATTCGAAAACGGGCACTCCATCTATTTTAATAGAAAAGGTTTTAATACCATATTGGTCAGTTATTTTAATGGCAATTTGGGCTAGATTATCTTCTGATACAGGTCCACTAAGTGAACTAATGGATACTTCAGGAGCTGTGTTTTTGGTGTTGATGTCTGTTCCGTTTACGTTGCTTCGTTCTAGTCTTTTTTTGTGTAATTTGGAAAGGTTTTTAATGATCACGGAATCGGCAAATGGTATGGATTGGTATACCTTGTCCGGTCTGTTGTAGAAAATGTCATATTGTTGGAAAGAAACTGACTTATGCCCTTCAGTAAATCCGATATAAGGTAGGGACCCTTTAGTTGCGTAGTAATAATTATCTGGAGTAATCATTACAAAGTCATCAGTCTTTAAGGCAGCTAATCTTAAGATTACTTTGCCACTCTTATTGTATATAAGTATCTGACCATCCCAACTTGCTGTAAGGTATAGTTGCTTCTCTAGGTTGTAGTCTACAGAAGTAATGTTGTTAGAGTGAGGTGTTTCAAAGCCATAATCTTGTGCTTGATCGTTTCTATACTCACTTAATAGTTTGCCTTCGGCTATGATAAATAATGAGTCATTCTGAAAGGATTTGTTGCTGTTGTCAACGATGTTTTGAAAGTTGTGTGTAAGCGTATTATGATTCTCTACAAATTTTTCAGTTAACAGTTTTTCGTCATTCTTAATGTTCCAAACAAAGTCATAATACCTGCATTCCTTGTAATAAGAATTTCCAGGGAATGGTTTTGTTAGTACTACTTTAAAAGTAAAAGTGTTATCTTCTTGAGAAGCTAAAGATAGTACTTGGTATCTCCAGCCTAATTTTTCTTGTCGACTAGATAGTTGAAACTTATGAGTGTTAATACTGCCGCCATACTCTAAGTCCCATATTCTTATTAAGCCTGAATTATATCCCAAAACAATTGATTGGTTGTCCTTTGAGAATTTGGCAACATTAATTGCGGAACTGTTGCTTTTGAATTCTCTTACTAAAATGCCTGTAGCGATGTCCCAGAGGTAGATTTTTCCATCATTGGCGCAAGAAATGAATGTTTTGCCATCTGGATGAATTGCTATGTCTTTCGCTTCGTAGTAATTGGAAAGGAAGTACTTGGTGACATAACTTGTGTTTGGGTTGTATAATGAAACTACATTGTCTCCACCTAGGCAAAGTAAATTAGTGTCATTTAATGCAATGGCGCTAGCTTCACTTTTTGTTTTGTACCCAGAGCGTATTGTTTTTTCATAATGAAACTCATTGTTCTTCTTTTTGAATTCAACTAAATTACCTTCACCGGTAAGTGTAATTAACTGATTGTCGTCCTGGCTAAAAGCAAAGTCCACAGTTGATCC
>CAJYBK010000368.1 GCA_913064955.1 uncultured Flavobacteriales bacterium | reverse complement strand
CACATGATCGGTGCTAATGTTACTGAGATGATAGCTGCAATAGTAGCGGTAACAAAATTAGAAACTACAGGAATTGAATTGGTTAACACGATTCACCGACCTCCAACAATGAGTGAGGCAGTCATGGAAGCAGTAGCAGCAGCTTATGATGAAGTAATTCATATGTAAACCATTCTTTTTTAATAGTTTTGAAAGGTTGAAATGATTTATTGTTTCAACTTTTTTTATTTATTTGAATTATGAAAAAAACAGTATTAGTCACAGGAGCAACTGCAGGTTTTGGAAAAGCAATAGCACAAAAGTTTGCGGAGAAAGGTCATAGGCTAATCATCACCGGAAGAAGAGAAGATAGATTAAAATCATTGAAAGCAGAATTAATTGCGCAAGATGTGGAATGTATCTATCTAAGTTTTGATGTGAGAGATAATGACGCTGTGATAAAAGCAGTAAATTCTCTTTCTGATGATTGGAAAAGTATTGATGTATTGGTGAATAACGCAGGACTAGCAAGTGGATTGGATAAAATACAAGATGGTAATACTGATAATTGGGACAAAATGATTGATACCAATGTGAAAGGATTACTCTATGTTTCCAAAGCAATAATTCCTTTGATGGTTGCAAGAAAATCAGGACATATTATTAATATTGGTTCAACTGCAGGAAAAGAAGTATACGAAAAAGGGAATGTCTATTGCGCAAGCAAACATGCAGTGGATGCTATCACCAAAGGAATGCGTATTGATTTATTAGAGCATGGTATCAAAGTAACTCAAATTGCTCCTGGAGCTGCAGAGACAGAATTTTCTTTCGTTCGTTTTGATGGAGATACTGAAAGAGCAAAAAATGCCTATAACGGTTATCAGCCAATGAGCGCAGAAGACATTGCATTGCTAACAGTAATGGCGACAGAACTTCCGGCTAATCTTTGTATAAATGATTTAGTGGTTACTTCTTTGGCACAGGCGAATAGTTTTTATATTGATAGGAAGTCTTAATTTAGAACTGTGAAAATCTCAGGTGTAATCATAACCTACAATGAAGAATCATGCATCCAAAGATGTATTGAGTCAATGCTACCTGTCGTAGATGAAATTGTGGTGGTGGATTCTTTCTCTACGGATAAAACTCAAGAGATTTGTGAAAAACTAAACGTTAAGTTCATTCAAAACAAATTTGAAGGGCATATACAGCAGAAGAATTTTGCAATGAGTCAAGCAGCAAATGACTGGGTGCTTTCTCTTGATGCTGATGAACAATTAACACCAGAATTGCAACAATCCATAAAACATGTCAAAGAAAATGGAGTAGGCGAGACCACTGGTTTTTGGATGAATAGATTGAATAACTATTGTGGTACATGGTTGAAACATGGAGGCTGGTATCCCGACAAGAAAATAAGATTGTGGGATAGAAGAAAAGGAAATTGGCAAGGCAATAACCCTCATGATTTTGTCACGATGCAAGAAGGTCAGTTGGAATCTAAATTAAAAGGAGATTTACTTCATTATACTTACGACACTCTTAGGGATCACATTGCTCAATGTGAAAAATTTGCAGAAATTGGAGGAAAAGCGGCCATTGCCAAAGGAAAAAAAACAAATGCATTCATGGTTTATGGAAAACCAGTTGGAAAGTTTGTGACTGATTACTTTTTTAAACTAGGTTTGCTTGATGGTAAAGCAGGATTCAATGCTGCTAAGTATTCAGCCTATGAGAAATATTTGAGGTATAAGATCATATTGAAAGGTTAATGTTTCTCTAGAACTTTCAGATAAACCTCTTTATACGATTTAGCACTTTTCTCCCAGGTAAATTGATTGGACCATTCAATACTTTCTTCTTTTCTATTTTTATGTTTAAAATGTTTTATCCCTTCTAATATAGTTTTTGCCATATTTTCAGAATTGAAATCATTAAAATAATAAGCAATTTCACCACCTATTTCTGGCAAGCTTGTTGCCTTGGACAAAAAAACAGGTTTGCCTAGTCTCATGGCTTCCACAGGGGGGATTCCAAATCCTTCGGAAATTGAAGGAAACACAAATCCTTCACAATTATTCAAATACCAGAATTTTTCTTGCTCACTAATTTCACCTATGAAGTGGATTTTGTTTTCAACATGATGCAAATGAATTAAATCTTTAAGGGTTT
>CAJYBK010000367.1 GCA_913064955.1 uncultured Flavobacteriales bacterium | reverse complement strand
ATACCCGCTTTTTTAGCGTATGGATTCATCGCTTTACAATTTGTACTTCGAATCGATCCTATGATGGCAACAATCCCCTTATCAGATGATAATTTTTGAAACGCTGCCACGTTTCCTTGTTGTGTACTTTGACCATCTTCTACAACTAATTGGAGTTTCTTACCCATAATCCCACCGTTAGCATTAATTTCCTTCACGGCTAGATCCGCACCATTCTTCTTAAATTTACCTGAGAGAGCGACTTTACCGGATATATCGGCGACCATTCCAATTTTTATGGTATCGCCAGAACTACTACTCTTTCCGCTAGTACTTGGGCTGCCACATGCTGATAATGCAAGTAATGCTGATAAAGACAAAAGGACGATCATTTTAAATAAACCCCTCATCAAAACACCCCTTAAATATTTTTTGTACATGTGAGCCTCCAACACTAAGTTGCCCCCCATGAACCACCTCCTCGAATTACCATCTTTATTTTTCCAGACTATAGGAACAACTTTTTCTTCATTACCCCTTCTCACAGTCAAGAGTACTTTGTCACCTGGACTGAATTTACCTATATTCTCTTGTAGAGATGGTACTTTGTTAACAGAAGTTTCGCCAACTTTTAATATAACATCTCCTTTCTTAATGCCAGCATCTGCTCCTGCACTTTCGGCTAAAACACCAGTTACAAGAACTCCCTTCAAATTTGGTAAGTCTAGTTCTTCAAGCATCTCTTGATTAATTTCAGCCAAGCCAACACCTATAAATCCCCTCTGAACAATTCCATAGTTTAGCAAGTCGGAGGTAACTTTTTGAACCATGTTGGAAGGCACCGCAAAACTGTAACCACTGTACGAACCTGTTTTAGATGCAATGGCAGTATTAATTCCGATCAACTGACCGCTTGTATTGACCAAGGCGCCACCACTATTTCCTGGATTTACCGCGGCATCTGTTTGTATAAATGATTCAATCGGAAAAATATCCTTTTCAGAATCACCTTTTAGAATATTAATACTTCGGGCTTTAGCACTTACTATGCCTGCTGTAACTGTGCTTGTAAGATTAAAAGGGTTTCCAACTGCTAAGACCCATTCTCCTACTTTTACGTCATCGCTATTTGCAAATTCCACAAAAGATAGATTGGACGCTTCGATTTTTAATAAGGCTAAGTCAGTGGACGGATCTCTTCCAATCAATGTAGCAGGATATGTTTCCGAATTATTGAGTGTGACCGAAATTTCATCAGCATCCGCTATCACATGGTTGTTAGTAGCAATATAACCATCTTCCGAGATGATAACACCTGAACCACTTGCCTCTTGCTGATAAGTTCTGTTACGCTGGCCATAAAAAAGTTGGTACAAAGGATCAGCTTGAGCAACTCCTGTCATTTTCGTTTTTATATGAACAACTCCATTTAGACTATTCTCCGCAGCAGCAGTAAAATCCATTTGACCTAAACTGGATATGTCGTTTCCAATGTAACTTACTTTTTGAATCGGGTTTACTGGTTGTGACGTCTTTTCTACTTCGTTTACAATTACTTTCGTTTCATCTTTGTCAAAAAGCTGAAACAAACCTAAACTTAATCCTGCACTAAGTGCGCTTGCAACAATTATTGATGTGTGTGTTTTCATAATTTTAAGTTTTTAATTAATAATTACAATCTTATTCGCTTATTTTGCATAATATGTATACAAATTTATATTCTATAACGACTCAAAACAACTGTGTTACATAGGCTTTAAGTTAAAAGATGTTAATCAATGGAAATTGAATTTTATAAATATCATGGAGCAGGAAATGACTTTATTATCATTGATAATAGAAACAAAATTTTTCCGTCCGATAATAGAACGAAACTTATAAAAAGTCTTTGTCAAAGAAAATTTGGCGTTGGTAGTGATGGATTAATTCTCTTGGATAATGACCTTGATTACGACTTTTATATGGATTTTTATAATCCAGATGGGTCTCAAAGTTTTTGTGGGAATGGTAGTAGATGCGTGGTGATGTTTGCATCCCATCTTGGTATCATAAACAAAAATTGTACGTTCAGAAGTATTGATGGAATAAATAAGGCAGAAGTATGTGATAATGTAAATGTGAAATTACAAATGTTTGATGTCACTAATATTGAAATTGGAGATGTTTATCATTATTTGAAT
>CAJYBK010000366.1 GCA_913064955.1 uncultured Flavobacteriales bacterium | reverse complement strand
GTATCAGGACCACTGTAGTATGTTGCTCTAGCATAATGACTCACACCATTCGTGTTCATTGCATTGGCTAAAATTAAATTCGCTCCGTATAAAGACTCTAGTTCATTTACAATTAAAAGATCAGGCTCTACATATCTTATTATCTTTTCTAAGGTATCTACTCTAGTTGGTTCTTCTGATGGAAAATCCAACAAATTATAATACATGATACTAATTGTATCTAATTGACCAAAAGAAATTGAAGCCATTAATATGGCAATAAAACCTAAAATGTTTTTCATAGAATTGATTTAAGCCTATAAAGCTAACTAAAAAGAATTAAAAAAGCGTAAACTCTTATTTCTCCCTAAGTAATGTAACGTATACAGGAAAGTGATCACTATAACCACCAATGTACTCACCATAAGAATAAGTACGGTACGGATAGTTTTTAAACCTTCCATCTGTTGAGATAAGAAAAGGCTTATTAAAAATAGTAACGTTATAATAACCGAAAGTTTTGTATTCCTTGTTAATGTCAACTAGTCCACTACTCAAAATCATTTGATCAAAAAGGTTCCAAGCTTCTTTATATCCTAACGTACCAATACCTTTATTATATAATTTAGTCATTGGGTTATATAAGTCACCATCTTTCACATCTGATATTGACGCTTTGGGCATCATCACTTTTTTAATACTCTTACTTACCGGATCATCATTTAAATCGCCCATCATGATGATTTTAGCACCAGGTTCTGCTTTCCGAATAGAATCCATAATGTGCAATGACAATTTAGAAGCCGCTTCTCTTTTAGGTCCACTTCTTTTCTCTCCTCCTCGTCTAGACGGCCAGTGACAAACAATAAAGTGCATTCTTTCACCAAGAATTTCACCGGTAACTAATAATTGGTCTCTTGAAGCAAAATTGTCATTTCCTTCAATTGTTAACTCATAGGAATCACTACTGATTAAATTAAAGTACTTAGGTTGATATAATAAAGCCACATCAATTCCTCTTCGATCTGGAGATTCATAATGAACAATTTGATAATCTCTACCCACGATAGACGGCTGACTAACCAAATCTTCTAACACTAATCTATTTTCGATTTCTGCAACACCCAAAATTGCCGGCCCATCTGGAGTTGACTCCAATCCCATCTCACTAATGACGCGAGACATGTTAAACAATTTTTCGTTGTACTTTTTGGTATTCCAATTATTCCCACCAAATGGAGTAAAATCATCTTGAAGTATCTTATTTGTGTCAGGATCAACAATTGTGTCAAATAAGTTTTCAAGATTATAAAAACCTACACAGGCAACTTCATACTCTTTCTGAGCGTTATTAGACAACGGATTAAGAAATAGTGCAAGAAATAAAACTGTTGATAACATCATTTTATTATTCACACTTGATAAAATTAAATTGGACATGGACATTTTTTTAATACTTTTGAAGGCTCAAATGTAAAACATAAAGTTAATATTAGATGAACCTAAGATTATTATTTTTCTCATTTATATTCTGTACAACTGTTACCACTTCATGGTCTCAAGTTGATTCTACAAATATTGATGACAGTACTTCAAATTCCATTCCGATTTTTGTAATTGACACAGATGACGGTGGAGATGACGAATCTCAAGTTCAAAACATAAGTGGTCTACTTCAGTCTTCTCGAGATGTTTATGCTAAGCAAGTTGGTTTTAATTTTAGTTTTGCTAGATTCAGAATGAGAGGTTATGATTCTGATTTAACTTCTGTATTCTTGCAAGGTGTTCCTGCGAATGATCCGGAAAATGGTCGTGCTATTTGGGCTTATTGGGGAGGACTTAATGATATTACTAGATATCCTGAGGTTGCTACTGGTATTACTTCATCTCACTCCACGTTTGGAGGAATTGGTGGTTATTCAAACATTAGTTTGAGAGCCAGTCAAAAAAGAAAAGGTACAAAAGTCTCTTATGCCGCTACAAATAGAACTTATACCAGTAGATTGATGTTAACACACAGTACAGGTTGGCTAAAGAACGATTGGGCTTTTTCCGTTTCTCTATCTGGAAGGTACTCTAACGAAGGATATGTGGAAGGAACATATTACAGAGGAATGAGTTATTATGCTGCTACTGAAAAAAAACTCAGCGACAATCACTCAATCAATATTGCGGTCTTGGCAGCTCCTACAGTTCAGGCTAGAAGTGGAATTGCACTGCAAGAAGCTTA
>CAJYBK010000365.1 GCA_913064955.1 uncultured Flavobacteriales bacterium | reverse complement strand
TCCATCATACGGAGGTGCTGCAACACGGACATTCAACATAATTTTTCTTCCCTCTGCAGGGTAAGAAGCCATTGAATATGCCCTTACTACTTCTTCATCATTTTTCATTACTAATCCACGCATAGCAAATGGACCTTCTGCCCAATCTTTCTCAAATTTTTGAGGCTCACCTGGGTGATCTTGAGGATGCGCTGTAACATCCATTTCTGAGAAGTTTACCACACACTTAGGTATCTTAATCTGGATATAACCTCCAGCTTTGTAATCCATATCTTCAGGTATCTCTACAATGAACTCCTTGATATAAGTTGCTACGTTATAGTTAGAAACTACAGTTGCTTCCCATTCTTTAATTCCAAGAATCTCTTCATGAACATGAATGTCCATATCTTCTTTTACCTTTACTTGACAACCTAATCTATAGTTGTCCGCAATCTCCTTTCTAGAAAAGTTAGGCTCTTCCGTAGGTAGAATTGATCCTCCACCAGAATTTACTTGACATACACATTGTACACAAGTACCACCTCCACCACATGCAGAAGGTAAGAAAATCCCTTGGCTACTTAATGTACTTAACAGTGTATCACCACCATCAACTTCTAAAACTCTATCACCATTAATAGTAATTTTCAATTTACCTGAAGGCATTAATTTAGCCTTAGCAAAAAGCAAAACTGAGGTTAGCGGTAAAACTACTACCATGAAAACTACTATTGTTACAATTATTACTGGTCCCATAATATATGCTATTATTTATCTCTAATTATACTAATTTAAATCCTAAGAATCCTAAGAAAGCCAATCCCATCAATCCTGTTAGGATAAACGCCATACCTACTCCTTTAACTGGTGCTGGTACATGAGAGTACTTAATTCTTTCTCTAATTGCTGCTATCAAAACAATGGCAATGAACCATCCGAATCCAGCACCCAATCCATAAGAAGTTGCTTCACCTACATTGGCAAATGCTTTTTGTTGCATGAATAAAGCGCCACCAAGTATGGCACAATTCACAGCAATAAGCGGTAAGAAAATACCTAAAGCTCCGTATAATGCAGGAGAGAATTTCTCTACTAACATTTCAACTAACTGAACTATCGAAGCAATTACCGCGATAAACATGATGAAACTTAAGAAGCTTAAATCATACTCTGCATAAGAAGGGTCTAACCAAGCCAAGGCTCCTTCTTGTAATACATAGGTATCCAACAAGTAGTTAACTGGTATTGTAACACCCAATACGAATATTACCGCTGCACCAAGTCCTACTGCAGTTTTTACTGTTTTTGATACAGCCAAATATGAACACATTCCAAAGAAGAACGTGAAAATCATATTATCTATGAATGCTGCTTGAAAAAATATATTTATTAAATTCTCCATTTTACTACGAATTTGTCTTTTTAAAATATTAAGCTTCTAATAATTTTGGATTTCTTGCTTTTTGCACCCAAATAATGATGGCAACAATTACCAAAGATGATGGAGGCAATAGCATCATACCATTGTTCTCATATCCGATACTGTATAAACCTGTTCCTGCTGCAGCATCTCCAAAAACTGGAAAACCAAACAATGAACCAGATCCAAACAATTCTTTAAAGAAGGACACAATAACTAAGATCAATCCATAACCCAAACCATTACCCAAACCATCTAGAGCAGACGCCCACGGCTTGTTACCTAATGCAAACGCCTCCAGACGTCCCATAATAATACAGTTGGTAATAATCAAACCTACGAATACAGATAATGTTTTACTTGCATCATATACATATGCTTTCAAGACCTGATCAACAATAATTACTAATGCAGCAACTACTACTAACTGAACAATAATTCTAATTCTAGGTGGGATAATGTTTCTCATTAAAGAAACGATAACGTTACCCAAGATTAATACTGCTAGTACAGCAATCGACATTACAAAGGCTCCTTTCATCTGAACCGTAACTGCCAATGCAGAACATATACCTAAAACCTGAATGGTTACCGGGTTGGTATCATTCAAAGGATCTGATATTAATTTCTTATTCTTTGCCGAAAATAACGGCTCTTTTGCTTTATCACTCATCTTTTATCGTATTGAGATTGTGTAAAAATTATCCTTTATTAAAATAGTTGTAGTAAACTTCTAGATATACCATAAGCATATCCTTTACGCCAGCCCCTGTAAATGTAGCACCCGAAAGTCCATCCACAGAATTTTGATCTAATGGTCTCGATCCAGGTTTGATTACTTCAATTCCG
>CAJYBK010000364.1 GCA_913064955.1 uncultured Flavobacteriales bacterium | reverse complement strand
ACTTTAAATGCCTCGTTTAATTCTTTAAAATCTAATGCGCCATTGTTTTCTTTCAAGTAGTCCAAAATTACCATTGATTTTCTAATTCTAAGGTCACTGCTTTTAATTTTGCCAACAATATGAAGTAAAGATCGCTGTTTACCTGGAGAGAGTTGGTGGAATAGTTGTTCGCCTTCATAATCTAAGCACAGTAACTCTTTCATCTCTTCTGGGCAATGAATACCATATTTACTTTTGTCTTCTTCTAATAGTACCTTTATTTCTGAACCAAGATTTGCTGAAATAATCTTTCTGTTTGCTTTGTTTAAAATTATATAATACTCACCTAGTCCAGTTGAGTGGAGCGCACAATGTATTTTTAAACTTTCATTGAAGGTGCAAATGACTCTTCTTGTTTTAAGTTCGTTCCAATATCTGGTGGCTATTTCTTCAGGCACAATGAAATGATAATCCCAAAGGTTCTTTTCAAATTTTTCTATTGTTGCCGTGAAATTCAAATTAAATGACTTAAAATTTTGCTTGCTTTCAAAGATACATTTTACATTTTAAGTATCAAATTGCAAAAAAATAAGTCAAATATTAATAGTTGTTAATTTATTCCTTTTGCTTATGAAAATGAAGTTTTAAACATGGTGTGAATAACTAATCTTTTAATTTGGACCAATAATTGGTACTTTCGAAGCACAAGTAAATTGCCATACATTGGCATTATTATTAATTATAATCATTCATAATTCTCACAGATGAAAAAGATTTTATTTTCTCTTGCAGGTGTTTTGATTGGCGTTACAAGTTTTGCTCAGGTCGAACTTACACCAAAAGAACAAGCATTTCAAGACAGTATTAATTTGGTTAATGCCGCAAATGCAGCTACTGCCGAATCTCAAGAAGCATACAATTCCGGTATTGCATTATTTGGACAAAACAAAATGAAAGAAGCGGTTGCTTCCTTTGATAAGGCAATAGCGGGAGATCCTAAATTTGAAGCTGCTTTTTATAATAAAGGTGTAGCGCAATACAAAATGAAGGATTATGCAGGTGCTGTGAAAACACTAACCGCTATGATTAAGTTGAATGACGAAAACTCAAAGGCATATTTTCAAAGAGGATTAGCTAATCAAAAATTAGGAAACTTAGACAAGGCATTGGCTGATTATGATCAGACTACTTTTTTCGACCCAAAAGACGCCAAGGCTTTTTATAATGGGGGAACTGTACTATTCTTAAAAAAGGAATACGAAGATGCTATTAAAAAATTCACAAGATGTTTGGAGTTGAAACCTAAATATTTTGAAGCTTATAATGATAGAGGTAGCTGCTACAGAATGATGCAAAAGTTTGATAGAGCTTTAGCAGATTATAGTAAAGCAGGTGAATATGGTCCAAAACATGCGTTTGTGTTTAATAACATTGGAGCCGTGAAGAAGTTAATGAAGGATTACGAAGGAGCAAAGAATGCTTATACTAAAGCAATGGCCTTGGATCCGAATTTTTATTTAGCATACAATAATAGAGGAGCAATGCTCTTGGAGCAAAATAAACTGGCGGAAGCAATGAAAGACTTTGACAAAGCCTTGTCCATTAATAAGAATTACGCTCCTGCTTACAATAATAGAGGAATTGTAAAGCACAAGAAAAAGGATTATAAAGGTGCAATAGCTGATTTCGATAAAGCTATTTCGTTGAACAAGAAATTCGGTAACGCTTATGCTAATAGAGGTGCTTCGAGAGAAATGAATAGAGATATGGATGGTGCATGTGCGGACTGGGGACAAGCAGCTGAACTAGGTTCTACATTAGGAAAGAACTATCAATCAAATAATTGCGAATTTTAATATTAGAGAAAGATGAAAAACACAAAATTGATCATACTAACACTTTTTATTGGGTTTGCAGTAAATACAATGGCGCAAGATGTGCCTTTTAAAGCGTCCAATTTTAAGGAGGATAAAGAAAAGTTCAAAGTGGCTTTAGAGCACTATGAAAAAGGAGTGGAGTTTTTGGAAAAAGGAAATGAAGCGATATATGGAATTGTAAATCCTGAGAATAACTTCTTGGCTGCATTGCTTGAATTCGAAAAGGCGTACCAGTTCAATTCGAAAAGTGCTGAATTGAATTTTTACATGGGTAATGCATATTTGTACACCAATGAAAAGTATAAAGCAAATAAATACTTGCAGGCAGCGTTGAAATTAAATCCAGAGGTAGATGACTTCTTATATTTCTATCTTGGAATGTCAGCACAGTTAGACGGAGATTTTTCTG
>CAJYBK010000363.1 GCA_913064955.1 uncultured Flavobacteriales bacterium | reverse complement strand
ATCAGGTGTCACGCGTCGCGTTACGTGATCGTCCTCTTGCTTACTCTAACTCTCGACCTTAGATGTTTCTCTACTTGTCTTGTTGTCCTCATCTCAGGCTACAACTACTATCCAACCACTATCTTGGTCTCCCAGTGCAGTCGCTAGCGCGCTGTGATGTATTCTTCGAACTCTTTTTTTTTTTTTTTTTTTCTTTTTTTTTTTTTTTTTTTTTTTTTTTTCTTTTTTTTTTTTTTTTTCAAGCAGAAGACGGCATACGAGATCGTTTCACGTGACTGGAGTTCAGACGTGTGCTCTTCCGATCTGTCTAGCTTTTTGCCAACGCGAATATTGTAGCCTTCTAATTCATCATAAAAAATTCCGTCCTTAAAAACAATAGAAGCCTTGGTTTGTTGGATGTCGGAGATTAATACTCTAAGTTTAAAGTTGGCTTTAGGCCAAAGGGAATTTGAAAAGTAAAAGGCTAATCCGGAAACTAGTAACATCAGCACTAGCATTGGCCTCATTATTCTAAAAAGGGACATGCCAGCCGCTTTCATTGCTGTCAACTCATTACTCTCACCAAGTTTACCTAACGTCATAATGGACGCCAAAAGAATGGATAATGGTAGTGCTAAAGGAACCCAATTAGCAGAGAAGTAAAACATCAATTCTAAGATAATGTTCCATTCTAAACCTTTGCCCATCAAGTCGTCAATATACAGCCAAAGAGACTGCATATCCAAAAGAAGCATCCAGATAAAGAAATTTAAAACGAAAGGCCCTATAAAAGATTTTATTACGGCCCAACTTAACTTTGACATACTTAATTAGATTGACCTAACAACCAATTGATTGACGTAAATTACTGATAGAGTTTTCCCAAAGTAGTTTAGCATCTTCCATCTCATCTTCCTCAGCAAAATCAGTTACAATTAAAGCAACTTGATTAGTCATAGGGTCAACACGAATAGTCATTTCAAAAAAGTAATCTTCGCCTTCATCATCTTCCCATTGAAACTTTACGGATTCCATTTTCTTTTTCCTAAGTAATTTCGCTGACTCCTCACTACCATCCCAGAAGAAGGTATACATGTCGTTGTTAACGTTAACGTTGTCCGCAAACCATTCAGAAAGTCCACTTGGAGTATGAAGGCACTTATATAAGATTGTAGTGCTTGTATTTAAAATAAATTCTAATTCGTATTTAATCTTTTCCATTCGATAGAAATATTACAGTTAATAATATTTACCTGTTAGGGTAGGTTTTGCCTTTAGCAAAGCGCAAAATACACATTTTCAATGAGTTTAGAATGTGAAAATGTATAAAAAATGTGAACAGAGAAAAAATAAGGATGAGTTATTTTTTCTTTTGCTTGGCTTGTTGTTTTTGAACTTCTTCAAGACGCTGCATAAACTTAGATTTTTTAACAGGCTTTTTCTTATTGTTCTCAATTTTCATTCTGATCTTATCTTCATCTATAAAGAGTTTCTTAATTGCGAACATAATTCCAATATTGAACAAGTTTCCACACAAGTAGTAATAACTCAAACCAGCAGAGAAACTATTAAAGAAAAAGATCATCATAATCGGGAAGAAATACATGATTACTTTCATGTTTGGCATTCCAGGCGTAGAAGGTTGTGCCATGTTTCCACTATTCATGACAGTGTAAATCAAGGTAGAAACAGCCATCAATAAAGTAAATAAACTAATGTGGTTTCCATAAGCCCAAGACAAGAATGGAATATCTCCAGCCCACGTTGCAATTGCATCATATGAGGAAAGATCTTCAGCCCATAAGAAACTAACGTGTCTCAAGTGAATGGATGAAGGGAAGAACCTAAAGACCGCAAGTAAAATCGGCATCTGAATCAACATAGGAACACATCCAGCCATTGGATTGACCCCACTTGATTTGTAAAGAGCTTGTGTCTCTTGTTGACGTTTCATCATGTTTTCCTGACCCGCAAACTTTTCATTGATGTTTGCAATTTCAGGCTTCAAAACTTTCATTTTAGCAGATGAAATGTAGTTCTTGTAGGTAAGAGGTGTAATAACAATTTTCACGATTAAAGTAACCAAGAAAATGATTAATCCCATGGCAAGTCCCCAACTTCTCAATAAATTAAATATTGGTTGAATGAAGTAAACATTTACCCATCCAAAAATACCCCATCCATGATTGATAATGTGATCCATTCCATTGTCATAAGAAGCAAGCACATCATATTCATTTGGACCAAAAAAGAATTTTGTTCTAACTAGGTTTGATGCAGGTAATTGTAATGTTGTTTTGTACTCAAGC
>CAJYBK010000362.1 GCA_913064955.1 uncultured Flavobacteriales bacterium | reverse complement strand
TGTAATACATCAACAGTATCACCACAATCACATGTAAAGAATCTATTAAAAGTGTGAATACTCTTTTTACATTTACACTCTATGATGTATTCCATTCTACCAACATCTCTAAAGTGTATTTTTTTAATACGCATATATATTGTATAACCTTATAATTATAAAAATAGGAATAACACTTGTTCGAAAATCCACTAAATGAGAATACGTTTCTCTTATACGCTGCAAAGAATTACGACAACCCACATATGGGTGTTGAAGAATTCAATGAAGATGTTGGAAATACTGACAAAGAAAAAGATGAGAAATCTACCTTAGCCACTTCAACTTATAATATTGGATTCTATAATGTAGAAAATCTATTTGATACCAAAGATGATCCTTACACAGAAGATGAATGGTTTCTACCAAGTTCTGAAACACAATGGGACAACACTAAATATCAGAAAAAACTAAAGAACCTTTCTGAAGTCATAGACGCATTGAACAAAGAAGCAGGCGGACCTGACTTGATTGGCTTATGTGAAGTAGAAAATAAACAAGTAGTAATGGAATTGGCCAGTCAGAAAAACTTAAAAGCCAATAAATACGAAGTAATTCATTACGATAGTCCAGATACAAGAGGTATTGATGTTGCAGCAATGTACAATCCTGAGAAATTTGAATTAATGGAAAGTAGAAGCATACAAGTAGATATGCCAGAAGATCCTGCGGTTAAGACAAGAGATATACTTTATTGCAAATTTACAGTGATGGATTCTCAGGATATTGTTTACTTCTACGTGAACCATTGGTCGTCTAGAAGAAAAGGAGAAAACGAAACATTCTACAAGCGTAAAAACTGTGCAATGACCCTACTAAATGATATTGAAAAAAATATACCTAATTGGGAAAATGAAAAAATCATAATTGTAGGAGACATGAATGATCATCCTGATGACAAAAGCATTTATAATGTTTTAGGTGCAAAGGAAATGAACAGTAATGCTTCACTTGTAAACATGCAATATGCTAATCAAAAAAAAGGACTAGGCACTTACAACTACCAAGGAGATTGGGGTTGTATTGACAACGTAATTGTAACTATACCTGTTAAAGATCAATTGATTCATAAAGATGCTCAAATTTACCGAGAAGATTGGATTTTATTCAAACCTGGAACAAGCAGCGAAACGCCCAACAAAACCTATGGTGGCTCTAATTATTATGGGGGTTACTCGGATCACTTACCAGTTTGGTTTGAAGTAAAATTGTAATCGTTATTTTTGAGAACAATTCTTGTCATATGGTTGGCTTTTAGTATTGCCAGTTGTGCTGAGAAACCTGATACCGTATCAGTGGATTCAACACGTACCATAATTACTGATTCTAAAACAGATTCAAAAAAAGACAGTATCTCTCAAAAGTTGAAAGAAATTGAAAATCTGATTGAAGCAAACGAAAAAATGATTGAAAATTTAGAAGAAAAAGGCGAATAACTAATCGTAAATCAAAACTTTCAATTCTGGATTTAAGGTATCCGAAACACTCAATAAATTAGGTAAGTAATTTTCTAATCCTGCCACAAAAACATCTTCAAAAAAGCCTTGCGTTCTTTCGTTGAGTTTTCCTTTTGGAAAATATGTTGCTCGCATTTTAAGAACTTTGTTGATTCCTACTTCTTCACGGAACTTGGTGTCTCTGTATACTCTGGTCTCTAACCTTTCGATGAACTTCTCAACCCTAGCCTTTTCGGCTTCAAGCATAGGCTGATGATTTTTGATTAATTGATTGGTCTTTTCCTCCAAAGCACTAAACCATTGAAGTAATTGTTCTTTCTCTTGATTATAATCCACTACAGGCTTACCATTAATTTCAACAAACTTCTTAATTAGTTGATCCTCTTTCAGTCCCAAATCTGTAAAAACTAACCCATATTTATCCAATAAGTCTTTGTCGGACTTTTTCAGCCATACAAAACTATCTCTCAATACCAATAACGGAAAAGCAACTTGATGATGGTCAAAATTAGCTTTAAGTTGCAACCAATACGCTAATTCTCCTGGGCCACCTATGTATGCTAAGTTTGGCAGTATAGACTCTTCATACAGAGGTCTAAGAATAGCATTGGGACTAATTTTTTCTGGTGTTTGCTCCAGTACTTCCAACATTTCTGCTTCCGTAAAAGTCAAGGATGTATTCAATACAACAAAACCTTTTTCAGTTTTGACAATTCGTTCTCTTAGGCCGTCTTCAACAAAGAATAGGTTAATATTTCTTGGCTCAACCTGTATGTGGTAATCCTTTTGATTTAACCTCT
>CAJYBK010000361.1 GCA_913064955.1 uncultured Flavobacteriales bacterium | reverse complement strand
TTACGTATTTCAGTTAATTCAGTTTGAGTGTAGAGTAGTCGTGGCGGTAGTGACTCACCTTTATCACAGGCTTGTTTAATTTCATTAATCATTTCAAAGAACTCTTGCTGACTAATATCACGACCACCCAGCCCACCAATAAAACTTGCCAGTACACCCGGCGCATCTTTCATTCCATATAATGCCGTAGCAAATTCACTATGTAAGATACCACCCATACCCATGGAAATATTTTGATCAATGACGGCAACAGCACGACGCCCTTTTAATAGTTGTCTTATTTTTTCTTGTGGGAAAGGACGGAATACACGTAACCGTGCCAGCCCAACTTTCCAGCCGGCTTCACGTAAACGATCAATGGCATCATGTGCTTTGGTGGCAATCGCTCCAATCATAACAAAAACATATTCGGCATCATCCATTTCACCGAAGAGACTGACGTACTTTGGTTTTTTGATTACCTTTTTGTACTCTTCTTCAAAGATTTGTGCGTATTCGCCATTTTGCTGATTACCATCTTCATCATAGATTCTATATTTAGAAACCGTGTCTATAAAGAACAACGTAAGCACTTTTATACCTTGTGGATTCAAGACCAAATCTTTGTCTAAATGCTCTTCTATCGTTTTGCGAATTAGAGCAGCTCTGACTTGATTCCCTTCAGTACTTCCGATAGCTTCACCTAATCTTATGAATTTATCATTACTGGTGAAATCTATATACTCATTGCCCTCAACGCCATGTATATCATTGATGATGAATCCTGCATATTCCATTCTTCCTGTTATGGATTCCAGGTCATCATTTTGCTTAACTGTCATGGTTTTTCTTTTGATGGAACCATTCTCCAACTTATCTATCGTGATTTTTGCCTTTGGGAAACCTTTTCCAATTTGGATACTCTCCAATTTTATGTAGGCTTCATTGTGAGCACCTTCTGCCTGAACAGAACCCACCTCAATTTGCTTCACCAATTTTTGCTCATAGGCATCAACCGCATCTAACTTATACATTAGGTTGATTTTTTCTTTATGGGTTGCAGAAAACCTCAGGATACACAATGGGTTCAATCCTTGAACGGCCTTCTTTGCAAGCGGAGTACTCATAGTAGTTTGAGGCTCATCAATAAACACTACTGGATTTGTATTTCGGATTAAGTCCAGTGGTTTATATCCTAATGAATCATTGTACCTATGAATAATATTGGCTTTCTTTTTAGCATCCTTTGGGTCTTCAAAACTCTTGCGGAAAGCATCAATATTGATGACCATTATCTCTAAACTATCATTTGTCGCAAAGTCACGTACTTCATTTAGCTTACCAGAATCATACACAAAGAAGTTGTAGTTGATATTGTCATTCAATCTCTTTAAATGGTCTTTCGTAATCTCAAGAGACTTGTAAACGCCTTCCTTTATTGGTATAGATGGAACTACAATGATATGCTTGGAGAAGCCATACTTTTTGTAGAGGTCCATGATGGTTCTTAAATACACATAGGTCTTACCTGTACCAGTTTCCATTTCAATGGTAAAGTCCAGGTGACTTCTATCTACTTCAGCTCTTGATGATGGCTTCAATCCATTCTTAAGCTGGATGTTTTGAACGTTACTGAGGATTTGACCTTCCGTTAGGGTGAGTCTATTTCCATACCCAATATCTGTAAAGCCAGCCTTCATCATTTTATTTCCTTCCTTTTCAAGGAAATCAGGAGAATAGACTGTAAAGTTGCTGTCGCAAATCTCTTGCCCTTGGAAAATATCTACAATGGCGTTTATGGCATCTTTCTGATACGATAACGCACTATCAAATTGAATCTTCATTTTAAATACTTTTTACTTCAGTGATACCAAACTTTTTTAATGTCTGCGTTGAATTGGTTTTGTCAACATCTGTAAACCCAGCATCTCGGAATATGACTCTGCAAATCTCAGGGTCAACTTCTTCTTTCCATTTTCCTATTCCTTCAGCAACGGTAGCTTTTATATTTTCATCCAAACAAACGAATAAGGCTCCTTGTCCAACATTATAAACTTTATGCCCTTCCAAAGGCCTTTCTTCTATAGGAAGTGTCAAATCCAATCCAAATTTTATCAGAACTTCATATAACACATCCTCTTCAGAACGCCCGTCCTTGATATTATCTTCAGCATTGAAAAGGTTACTCTCAAGAGCTTCAGGATTTCCATCCCAAGGTTTTATATTTGATGAATCAAGCTTCAAAACTTTAAAGCCTAAATCTAACTCCTTGCACTCTTCAGGATGCTCCTCTTTGACGATATTTATTGCTTTTCTAATTCGTTCTTTACCAATTTCT
>CAJYBK010000360.1 GCA_913064955.1 uncultured Flavobacteriales bacterium | reverse complement strand
CATCCGGCAACAGACATCAAAGCCCCACCGCCACCATCGCCATCAAAATTAATGTACCCCTAACCTCCTGAGAAATTCAAATTAGCCCTTCTATCTCCTATCGTTAATGCGCCAAATGGCAAAACACCTCCAAATCTTGGAAAGATCCATGAACCTGTTCCTGCTAGTAGTCCGATTCCAAAACTAGCTTTATCACCTAACTTAATACTATATTTTGCTGTACCAATTATAGGAACTCCTCCCCAAGTCGTCATAATCCCTAACCCAAAGTTATCAGCAACGCCCCAATGAAATTCAGGTCCAAATAAATTCCATAAAATATAATTCTCTCCTTTATCCAATGGCAAAGCATTAGTAGTGATGAAATATCTAGTGCTAAACACTTCGCTTGGAACATACTCTCCTTTTGAGTTTAATTGCCCTGCTTCTAATTCTTTAATACTTTTTACTTGATACTTCGGGATGGAAATTTCTCCTCTATCTTTAGTCAATATCAACACTTCCTTAGCGTCTTGAGAAATGATGGTTCCCATAAAAATATTACCATCGACAGTTTCAACGATATATACTTTGGTGTCCACTTTCCTAACAGAATCTTCTTCTACTTGAGCATAAACTCCAGAATTAACTAATCCTGTCAACAACAATGACAACAAAAGTGATAAACTTAATAATTTCATAATGGTAATTTTTTTGACAAAAATAGAAAATTATGCTTCATATTAATCAGAGACCAGATTTTATTATTAACTTTCTGACAACCAACACCTTTTACCATTGTTTTATCTTAGAAGTACTACAGTTTTCCTTTCCATATCGTCATTGGGTAAGGTGGCATACTTTTCGCCAAAATACTGAATGAAAATGATTTTCTCATCCACCCCGTTCTTCTCTAAGAAATCTTTGACTTCTTGAACACGGACTTGTGACAACTTCATATTACTTGCGGTAGAACCTGAAGCATCTGTGCTACTTGAAATTGATATGTAATTTGGCATTTTCAACTTAATCTCCTTTAACATTGCCTCCATTACTTCATTATTACTAGGCTCTTTCTTACCCGGTAAATAATAAAAATCGAAAACCCTATCTTCCACTAAATTTGACTGAAAAACAGCCTTTCCTTTTTCTACCAATTGCGTGTTTTCCTGAACAGTTTCGGTATTCTCTGTTTTTTTCATTAGAATTTTTTCTGTATCCAAACGAACCTTTCTAATAACAATTACAGTCCTTTGCAACTCTGAAATATTAAGAGGCGTAATCGTATCTACTTGTACATAAACTTGACCATGCTTTCCAATACTTCCATCAATAATATAAAGTGGAGAAGTTGCCTTTTGAGATACCAAAAAGTTAGGCTGATTAACAATCCCAAAAATACTGTCTACCGAATTATCAAAGTCTGACACCATAAACGGCATGTTGGTCTCATTGGAATCAATTAACATCGAGCTATTTTGAATTGTATCATATATTTCTGCCGGCAAGGAATCATTCAATACTGTGTTTTCCACAGAGAAAATGGAATCGTTAGGGACCTCCAATGAGGCTACCTCATTCACAAGACTGGTATCTGCTACTATTGTTATATCAGATAAGGAATCATTGACTACAGAAATACTATCCAGAGAAATAACTTCTGCTAGTGAATCATTTTCTTCATTTAAAACATTATTGAAATTTGTTTTTGACATCCAATCTGTCTCGACAGACATCAAAGCAGTATCCGCCTCCTCTTCTGAAGACTGTAATCTGTCTTCATTATTTGGGCGCGACTCTTCCAGCCAATTAACCTGAGTCACTTCCTCAGATTTTACGGGAGTAGTTTCTCCGCCAGAATAAATACTATAGGAAGAACTTTTTTTAGTTCTACAACTGGCAAGAATTAAAACAACAAATATGAAGTAGTTAATTTTCAAATCTTACTTTTTCATTCCAAGCCATAAATTCAACTCCAATGATACACCAATAGTTGGATAGAACTTAAGGTCGTTAGCATTGTTGTTTCCCATTTCTGAAACCACTAATGCTCCCATATTTACTCTAATTAAATTAAAAAACTTTACACCAAGCGCCCCATAAACAGGCAAATTTACTGCAGGAGTAACCAACTTATCTCCATTTCCATTTACCACAGGTTGAGTTAATACGCCAAAAGATAATCCAAAGGAATTAATAGACTTCTGCTTGATTCTCAAGCCTCGACTAAAAGGTATAGTTAGACCAAAACCAGGTGTTATGCTTGTGTTAGAAACACTCACATTATTAACATCTGTATTGGTATTCCACACATATAATCCCCCATTAATAGGAAGACTATAT
>CAJYBK010000359.1 GCA_913064955.1 uncultured Flavobacteriales bacterium | reverse complement strand
TCTATGGTGCTCCACACAACCTCCGGAAGTTGGGCAAGTTGCGCCAATCCAAAAAAGTTCAGTGTACTGTTGTGGATCAACTAAGTTTTCTAACGTTACATATATTTGATAATTTCCTACAGGTACGTCAATTTGATAAAATTTATCTTCACCGTTAGCGTTGATGGCTGAACAACCGTAAATGTTGGTAGCATCCCCAAATCCATTAGTAGTTTCTCCAATGAAAGAATCACCACAGTTCACAAGAGTAGGAAGAATAGCATCTCTTACTACAAAAGTAAAATAACAGACATCAAAATTTCCGTTACCATCTGTAACTGTCATTTCTACTTGGGTGTTTCCAACTGGTACCGTAGATCCAGGAGCAGGACTTTGAGTAACAGTTAAAATGCCGGTCCCAGCAACATCGTTTGTAATTAATAACGGATCAATTGTAAAATCTGGCAATAAATAATCACAACTTGGGCCTGCTACAACCGTATCGTTGGTTATACCTGAACAACTTATAGTAGGATCCGGGTCGCAGAGTGTCCCTGCCTCGATCATTGTTCTTTTAGCAATCATTAAATTGTCATTTCCAGCAGAGGTAATTTGTGCAAGCGGAGCGAAAGTTATATTTTCATCTGTAATACCGCAAACAACCATATCAGTATTTCGATATACTGCCACATCTAATAAAATATCGTCTTTAATATCGTCAATTTGTTCATGCCATTGATAAACTCCTGTATTATCCAATTTAAGAATAATTGCAGAAAGGTTATCTGTAAAAGTCAATGCCCCATCAGAACTTGAAGGATTGGAATGTCCAAATTGCAGAACATCATCATCCACTCTACCTACCGCATAGACACCTCCGTAACCATCGGTGGTAATACCCATCATGAAGTCTAAATGATCCTTGTTACTTAGTAATTCGTAAGTCCAATTTTCTATTCCTGTATTTTTATCAATTCCTATAATCAATCCATTGTCATGATTACTTGTGATTAAATCTCCCCCTGGTGATGTGACAGCACTAATTGCTGTATTTAAAAGGTATAAACCATCACAATCTACAGCAATATCTAGCCCATTAAATACATCTGTGGCTTGATCGAAATAATAATTCCACTGATATTCACCAATCGTATTAAAAGAAGCCACAAAAACATTTTCAGGTGAAGAAGTTGGATCCGTTCCTGTATATTGAACAGTGAGATCAGCTCCTCTTACTTCTATATTGTCACCATTCCAAAACCCCGCCACATAAACTCGGTTTTCATCACAGGCAACACTTATTTTGCGTTCTTGGTACAACTTAGTCAAATCAAAATCATCTGCATCCGTTCCCATTTCCGATACCCAGTTCAGGTTTCCAGAAAAGTCATGGGAAGTTAAGTAAATATTGCTTGTTGCATTGTAAGTAAGGTTAGTATTAAAACCATCTATGTTGGCAGATTCGTCATAAATTCCAGTTGTGTAAATTGTGGATGAATTGATGGCCAACCCATGTCCCATATCGTCATTGGGACCTCCAAACACTTTAAACCATATCAAAACTCCATTGGCATCGTAAGTGGCTAAAAAAGCAGCTTGGTTTCCGTAAGCAGTTGCTATTTTTCCGATTGTTCCGGTTGTGTGGCCAGCTAATGACGTTAAGGAAGTTGCAAAATCTCCATTTATGTAACCGGTGACAGAAACTTCGCCATTAGTTCGATTAACTTACATGCTTGTAATTTCATCTTCTCCATTACCACCAACGTTAAACGCCCAAATTACATTTCCAGCGAAATCATATTTTGCCAAAAATCCATCTTTATTTCCGTTGTTGGTTCCTCCATTCAATTCTCCAGCGATGATGTCTGAATAAATTCCTGTAGTAGACAAAACACCTCCTACATATACAAATTGATTGACAGAATCTATTGCTACGGAATTTGCTGATTCAAAATCTGAATTATTAGGTGAAGTAGCCCAGTCCCAACACGTGTGACTTATGTCTACGTTGAAAGTAGAAAAACACCCCCCTGGAAGAGTATAAGTAATAGTGTAAGATCCGGGAGTAGAATTAGGAATGTTAATGAGACCTGAACCAGAGACAATACTCAATCCAGCTGTAGAGGTAAAAGTTCCTCCCATAACTCCTGTGATTGTGGGATTAGGATTAGCATCTGTTTGACAATAAGAAGATTGTGCATAGTTAAAACTAGCGTCTACAGGAGATGCGGAACCTATAAGATAAAAAGTAGCTGGATCAGATATGGAATTGTACTCGGTTAGAATCCAGTCAGCATCACGTACTGTATTAGAAATTCTTAAGGCATCTTGCTCTCCATCCAAATCGTTTGCTGTG
>CAJYBK010000358.1 GCA_913064955.1 uncultured Flavobacteriales bacterium | reverse complement strand
CAACATCCATATATAACAAATAGAAATCGACGAATACATTAAATCAAAACTTCAAAAAACTTAGCAACACAAAAAAATAATTGAAACGTTTTGTAACAAAATGTGTCTTTTGTGCGTATAACCATTGATAGCAATTTATTCATACCCTATTTTTAGGATAAAATCACAACTTATTTAGATGAGACAACTTAAGATTACCAAGTCGATAACCAACAGAGAGAGCCAATCTCTTGATAAGTATTTACAAGAAATTGGACGTGAAGATTTAATTACTGCAGAGCAAGAAGTAGAATTAGCTCAAAGAATCAAACAAGGCGACCAGGTAGCATTAGAAAAGTTGACTAAAGCAAATCTTAGATTTGTTGTATCTGTGGCAAAACAATATCAAAATCAAGGTCTTACTCTACCCGATTTAATAAATGAAGGTAACTTAGGTCTGATAAAAGCAGCTCAAAGATTTGACGAAACGAGAGGATTTAAATTCATCTCATATGCTGTATGGTGGATTCGTCAATCTATTCTTCAAGCCTTAGCTGAGCAGTCTAGAATTGTTAGATTACCATTGAACCAAGTAGGTTCACTTAACAAAATCAACAAAGCATTCTCTAGATTGGAGCAAGAATTTGAAAGAGCTCCAAGTGCTGAAGAATTGGCGCAAGCTTTAGATTTACCTGAAGACAAAATTAAAGACACTATCAAAGTAAGTGGTCGTCACATTTCTGTGGATGCTCCTTTCGTAGATGGTGAGGATAACTCATTATTAGATGTATTAGTAAATGGTGATTCACCAAAAGCAGATACATTACTAATGCAAGAATCACTTCAAAGAGAAATTGAAAGATCATTATCTACTCTTACCGAAAGAGAAAGAGATGTAATTAGATTATTCTTTGGTATTGGAATGCAGCACGGACTTACACTAGAAGAGATTGGTGGAAAATTCGACTTAACTAGAGAACGTGTTAGACAAATTAAGGAAAAAGCAATCAGAAGATTGAGACATACTTCTAGAAGTAAATTATTAAAATCTTATTTAGGATAATCAAACATTAAAGGTTGAAAGTTTAGGCTCTCAACCTTTTTTTATAACTATTAAATAATAAAACAAAAATCAATCAAAGGTTTAATGGAAGCAACAGTATCAAAACAGGGGTATGAAGCAAGTCTTAATGACTATGTAAAACAAGAAAGAGCAGCAGTTGATTTAATCAATTCTGTAGGAAAATTAATGTATGACAAAGGTGTAGAACTAGTAATGTTTCGCAACCATTTAGTAAATGTTACGATTTCGGAAGTAATCGCTTTGATTGATTATGGAAAAGATGTAGTAAGCAAACCTATCGACTTATACACAAGCGCTGAGATTGCAAAAGCAATGCTTAGTTTGGACCTTGCACCATCAAAAATTGACATTGGTAAACTTACTTATGAGTACCAAAATGAAAAGAGTGCTTTTGCATCTATCAATGACTTTTTAAACAACAAACTTGGAGATTTCTTAGGACAAGACAAACATACTTTTGAGCCAAAAGATGTAGTATTATATGGATTTGGTCGTATTGGAAGATTGGTTGTAAGAGAACTAATCAAACAAGCAGGTAGAGGGCAACAATTGAGACTAAAAGCAATTGTATTAAGAAAAGTAAATGCTGAAGAATTAGTAAAAAGAGCTGCGCTTTTAAGTAATGATTCTGTTCACGGATCATTTAGAGGAACTGTAGACGTAAATGAAGAAGAGTTATCATTGAGTCTTAATGGACAGAAAATACAATTCATACAATCAGCTAATCCAGAAGATACCGATTACACAAAATACGGAATTAACAACGCTTTACTTATTGACAGCACAGGAGTCTTTAGTGATAGAAATGCTCTAGGTAGACACTTGAAAGCAAATGGAATATCTAAAGTTTTATTAACGGCTCCTGGTAAGGAGATTCCTAATATTGTTTATGGAATTAATCACAAAGAGTTTGACGTAGAGTCAGAAAATATTTTCTCAGCAGCTTCTTGTACTACTAACTGTATCTCTCCTATTCTTAAAATAGTCGAAGATAATTTAGAGGTAGTTAAAGGGCACATTGAGACGATTCATGCTTACACCAATGACCAAAACCTTTTGGACAACTTCCACAAGAAGCCAAGAAGAGGTAGATCTGCTGCCATAAATATGGTAATTACAACAACTGGTGCTGGAAACGCTGTAACTAAGGTAATTCCTACTTTAGCAGGTAAACTAACGGCAAATGCAGTTCGTGTTCCAACTCCAAATGGTTCATTGGCTATTCTTAACTTAACAGTCGCTAAAGAAACCTCTGTGGAAGCGGTTAACGGATTAATCAAAGAT
>CAJYBK010000357.1 GCA_913064955.1 uncultured Flavobacteriales bacterium | reverse complement strand
ACAAGAATCTTGCCACATAAAGGGTATTCTACGATGATATTAAGATCGCACCTACCACTTGTTGTTCCAAAGGGTGATTTGGGAATTAAGGTTGGAGAAGAGCAAAGAATTTGGAAAGAAGGTGAATTGATAAGTTTTGATGATTCGCTCATTCACGAAGCGTGGAATGAAACTTCTGAGGATAGAATTGTTATGATGATAGATATAGCAAAGCCGGAAGGGATTTATTCCAAAGATGAAATTTGCAAATATAAAATAGTGAACTTGGATGATCCTTTTCTTTTGTCATTGGCAAGTAAAGAGCAGTGGGGAGCAATGTATAAAAGGAAGGAAGTAAATCTTAAGAGTTTGATAAATCTATAAGAAGACCTAATGACTTGTTAACTTCAGGTAAGTTTAAATGAGACTCACTACCGTCAATTTTCATTTTTCCATCTGTCTCTGTAAAAAGTCTTGCTGATTTGCGAATTTTTTCACTTTTCCTATTGAAAGATTCTTTGGTCAATAGGTACCATTGGTTTTTGTTATCTGCTTGGCCTGGAATCTGGATGTACCCAAGAAACTCATTGTATTTTTGAGCAATAGAGTTCTCAGAAAGTATTCGCACAAATGACTTATCTCCAATTTTTAGAACGTTGAAGATGTAATCTAGCAAACTTAAAGAGGCAAATAAGGGATAAGGTGAGCCTTGAAACTTCTTTTCCCAAATAAAAATCCCCCCCTCACCATATTGATCTTTTAAATTAACAT
The DNA here is from genome assembly GCA_913064955.1 of uncultured Flavobacteriales bacterium. Classification (GTDB taxonomy): domain Bacteria; phylum Bacteroidota; class Bacteroidia; order Flavobacteriales_D; family Parvicellaceae; genus Parvicella. The sequence continues at coordinate 1,600 of CAJYBK010000357.1, read as the reverse complement.
TTCTACAATTGATAACGCCAATTTTCTGATTGTCGACTTCAATTAGAAAATAATAATTTAGGTTATTGTTAATGGAGTTAAACCACTCTTTCTGTTGCGAAGAAGTAATGGTTTTTTGATAAGCCATTGTTCTTCTTATGCTTTGATGGTTTCTCCAATTCCTTATTAATTCGATGTCGGTTTTTTGGACTCTTTTTAAAGTGACACCATATTGCGTTAATGTAAGAGTCATATTTCTTTTTCGATTGAAAACACAGGGCTATTGTTACTGTTTCTGAAAAGTTTGCCTAAATATTCTCCAATAATTCCTAGTATAAAAATAATAATTCCGGTTGAAAATGCAATCGTTACAATCAAAGCGGTAAATCCTTGAACTGGAACATTGAAAAAAGTGTGTTTAATGATAAAGAAAACACCAATGCATAACATAATAAAAGCTGAAATAAATCCAAATATTTTGATTGCTTTAAGCGGTAGTTGACTGGAATACATAACAACGTCACCACCTAATTTAAAAAGGTCTTTAAGTGAATAATGTGATTGTTTTCTCATGCTTTTGTAATGTGGTACGGTAACAAAACTTATACTGGAAGTGTGCCAAAATATTGCTTCATCTAGAAATACAAAATTTGTAGCGCGAGAAGCAATTGATTTTGCAACCTCTGCTTTAATTAATCTAAAACTTGAGCCGTTTACTTTGGATTCTCCACCAGCTAGTTTAGATACAATTTCATAAAAGAATTTAAATATTTTCTTTAAAGGAGATCGGTTTGTTCTCTTAAACTTACCATAAACTACTTCCATATTGCTGGATTTTTGGTTCTCAATAAGTTTCAAGATATCCGAAGGTGAAGTTTCAATATCATCATCAATAGTAATAATCCATTCACTTTTTGATGCAAGTATTCCTGCGCAGGTGGCATTATGTTGCCCAAAATTCTTGCGAAGTTTTATACCTCGAATTAAATTATGTTGCTCTTTTAGTGATATTATCTTTTGCCAACTACTATCCAAACTTGCGTCATCTATTAATAGTATTTCATTTAATTCATATTCACTATTTTCAAAAGTATGGATAATACGTGTTGTTAATTCCTCAATAGAATCTTGGCCATTAAAGACTGGAACAACTACGCTATATTTTTGTTGTGTTGAGTTCATTTGCTTCCGATTGTTAGTCCACCGTCCATTATAAGATTTTCACCAGTAATCCATTTACTTCTGTCCGAGACAAGGAAGCCTACTGCATTTGCTATATCGGCAGTGGATCCAAAACCCAACGGGTACTTTTTCTCATACTGCTTCAATTCTTCTTCACCTGTTGCTTCCATTGTGGTTTCAAAAATGTCGGTTTTTACTAATCCAGGAGAAATGATATTAGCTCGTAATGTTTTGTGGTGTTCAAGGGCTAAGGTTTTTACAAAGGATTCTAATCCACCTTTGGAGGTCACATAAAGTCCGCCACCTAGGTAAGGGAAATTGGATGAGATAGACGAAATGTAAACCATGGAACTATTGGGCTTTATTTTATTATGCTTTAATAATTGACTCGTCAGTAATACGGCCGATTTTAGATTGACTCCAATTACTTCGTCAAAGT
>CAJYBK010000356.1 GCA_913064955.1 uncultured Flavobacteriales bacterium | reverse complement strand
TGTTCAACAGAGGTTGTAACTACTAATCCCTCAAGGACATCAGGTTGAGACAGGACCGGATATCGCGCATAGCCAGAAGCATTTACCTTTTCCTCAAATGGAGCAAGAATAATATTGTAATAATAGTGCATATCCCAGTTCTCCTGAGAAGCAATAAGATCAAGTTCGTCTCTCCCAAAATGATTGTCTCCGGCTGTATCAGAATTGAAATCAATATTATTGAATTTCGAAACATCATAATTGGCAATTAACGGAGGTTTATGAGCATTTTGCATCATTCGATTTTGGGTTCCAACGTCATAAATTCTTCCATCAATTCTATTAATACCGGGTTCATTTAAAGTCTCTCCATTTTCCCCTTTTGTCGCTAACCGGAACCTTATTTTAGTATCAACTGCATTTGGATTTTGTGCATCGAATCCATTGGAAAAACCTAAATTTAGTCGTTCAATCAAACCTTCAGGAATCGATGCTGACAGGTTACTTCCCTCCCCTACTGCTTCACCAACATGAACGATATGAAATATTACGGGAATAGTAATTTCTTCATAAACGATATCTGGTCGGGCATTAATAGTAACCGAATTTGATTCTACTCCATTCACAAAGCTTTTTAATACATATTCACCCTCCATTCCCGTTGTGAAATTCAAGTTTGGTAGACTTACTCCATTCGCCTGAAGATCGTAGTTAATACCTTTTAAAACATTTCCTTGCGCATCTTTAAATTCTAATTCAAGATTAGCTTGTGATTGGTTATTTGCAATAATTGTTCTTGTATTTGTTTTTAAATTAATGGAAGCAACCCTTAGATCCTGTTCGCTTAATGCAATCACTGTGACAATATTTGAGGAAATACTGTGAACCTTCGCCTGAAACTGATAAAGTCCCGTCTGCAAAGTTGAAAAAGTAAAATCTTCTTGCGCCACTCCGTCTAAATAAATTTTTGCATCTGAGTTCGAAATAAGTTTTTCATTCTCATCAAACACATTAACGCTAAAATTCACATTATCTATACCATCCGCAGCTATAGAAGACTTAGAGGCATCCAATACTATTTTCGTAGCAGGATTTTCTATGGGTTCATCTTTTGAGCAGGAGATAAAAAATAATAAAAAGATCATAAAAAGACATAAGTTCCCTCTTGAGGTTTTCAATGTTCGCATAATTAAAGGCGTTAAATGGTTAATATTATAAAAAACCGTAGGGAGTATTAATAAACTTATGATATTTTTTCCAAATTTCTAATATTTTCATAAAAAAACCTCCTTAGTTGCCTAAGGAGGTTTTCATTATTTAAAATGTCGGGAATTATTTCTTCCCTTCCATTTTGTCTTTCAATGCTTGAAGTTCTGAGTTCACATCACCCATAGTGGTGCTGTTCTGAGCTTGTTGTGCAGCGGCTTTTTTCTGAGCCTGCTTTACAATTTGTTGCTCCTCTTCCTTGTGGATAGCAGTATGAGATGCTACCACTCTCTTGAATTCTTTATTGAATTCAATGATCTGGAATTCTGCAGATTCTCCCTGCTTCAGTTTGCTACCATCTTCTTTTTCAAGGTGACGGGTAGGAATGAATGCAGTGATATCTTCATTAAAGTCAACTGTCGCACCTTTGTCAACGATCTCTGAAATCTCAGCTGTGTGAGTAGTACCTACAGCAAATTCAGTTTCGTATTTATCCCAAGGGTTAGATTCAGTTTGTTTGTGACCTAAACTTAATTTACGTCCTTCAACATCAAGTTCAAGAACTACCACGTCAAGTTTATCACCTACGTTAGTAAATTCTGATGGATGCTTGATCTTCTTAGTCCAAGATAGGTCAGATACGTGAACCAAACCGTCGATACCTTCTTCCAATTCTAGGAATAGGCCGAAGTTAGTTAAGTTTCTTACCACACCTGTGTGCTTAGAACTTACAGCGTACTTAGTACCCATATCGTTCTTAGTCCAAGGATCTTCAGTCAATTGCTTGATACCAAGAGACATTTTTCTGTCGTCTTTGTCCAAAGTCAATACTACAGCTTCGATTTCGTCACTAACTTTCACAAAGTCAGCAGGATTTCTCAAATGCTGAGACCAGCTCATTTCAGAAACGTGGATCAAACCTTCAATGCCTGGCTCCAGCTCAACGAATGCGCCGTAGTCGGTAATGTTGGTCACGCGGCCAGTAAATTTGGCGCCAAGTGGTTAGTTCGCATCAATGCCATCCCAGGGATCGGCCTGAAGCTGTTTCATGCCCAGCGAGATACGATGGCTGTCATGGTTGATGCGGATGATCTGAACTTTGATCGTCTCACCAATGGTCAGCACTTCGGTTGGGTGGTTCACACGACGCCATGCGATGTCGGTGACATGCAACAGACC
>CAJYBK010000355.1 GCA_913064955.1 uncultured Flavobacteriales bacterium | reverse complement strand
GCCCACATTGTTGAGTTTACCGAATTCTATAATCGGGAACGATTACACTCAGGGATAGGCTATCAATCGCCAGAAAATTATGAAAAACTGTGTGCGTAAAAGTGTCCACAAAAGTGGTGCTAGTTCAGGCCCCTTAGATCAACCGTTATGCATTAAAAGGACGGAAAGATGTCGCTTGATGTAGTAAAGGAACAAATTTATAGATTTCTTGATTCTGACATTCCAGAAGTTATGGCTATTAAGGGTAGTTGGGGGGTTGGAAAAACATACACATGGAATAAACTTTTACAGGACGCGAAAAATAAGAACAAGATTAAGTTTGAAAGATACTCTTATGTCTCATTGTTTGGTGTCAATTCATTTGAAGCACTTAAATACACGGTTTTCGAACAAACGATTAATATTAAATTGATAGGAAAAAGTCCAGGTCTTGATACTTTTAAGACAAACGCAGACAACCTACTTGCATCACTAGGGAAGAAGTCTTTTCAATATTTTCAAGGAGCCCCTCTCGTAAAGAATTTTGCCCCAGCCATTCAATCTGCATCATTTTTGTCTGTAAATAGAACCATTATATGCATTGATGACTTTGAGCGAAAAAGTAAGCATGTTTCTTTGCGTGAAGTGCTGGGCCTAGTGCTGCTTCTAAAGGAACAAAGAAACTGCAAGATTGTGCTTATTTTTAACGATGAAAAAATGGGCGAGGAAAATTCTGATGAATACAAGCGGTTCCGGGAAAAGGTTATAGACTTTGAAATTGAATTTAAGCCTACGCCAAGAGAGTGCACTGAAATTGCACTACCAAGCCAGAATCATTTAATGCAGGAGGTTGGAGGGCTTGTTGAGAGACTTGGCATAAACAACATTAGGATTATAAAAAAAATAGAGAGGGTAGCCAATATTATTTCTCCGATATTGGAGCAATACGAAAAAGAAGTTCTTAGTCAATCTCTCCACACTCTTTGTTTGTACTCTTTATGTTTTTACAGTAGCGACAAGTCGATACCAGACTACGAGTATGTTAAGAATATTGGATATGGGATTTTTGGCCTTGACAACAAAAATGAGCAAAGTGACGAAGAAAAAGAATGGAATGCTTTTCTTCGAGAGTATGGTTATCAACATGCTGATGAGCTTGACTTAAGGATTGCCGAAGCAGTTGAGAAAGGATATGCGCGCGAAGAGAGTTTCCGAATCGAAGCTAAAAAACTCAATGATCAGTTGATAGCGTCAAAATCTGAGGATTCTTTCACCAAATCTTGGGGGCTCTACCACGACAGTTTTTCTGATAATAAAAGTGAATTGATAGAGGGGCTTCATAAAAGCTTCAAGGAAAATGCTAAACATATTAGTCGAGTCAACCTAAATGGAACTGTAAGGCTGTTCAGAGAGTTAGATGAAAATGCATTAGCGGATGATATAATCGAAATATATGTTGATGCCCACAAAGACAATATCGCTATATTCAATCTAGATGATTATAGCTTTTCAGGGGATATTACTGACAGTGCAATAAGAAACCGATTCTCCCTGCTGACCGATGAAAATAAAGAGAAGAGAAGTGTAAGGGATGTTCTCTCAAAAATTGCTGGAAAAGATGGGTGGAGTGATGAAGACGAAAAGATATTGGCGAATGCAAGCAGCGATGACTTTTATAAGGTTTTCAAAAGCGAAATAGGGGATCATCTTAGCCGGTATGTTGACGCGTGCTTACAGTTTGGTCGATTTACCAATGCATCTGATCAACAAAAGAAAATTGCTCTTAATGCCACTGACGCATTAAAAAGAATTGCCAAAGAGAGTCCTCTAAACGAACTAAGAGTAAAGAAGTTCGGTGTCCAATTAGCGGCGGAAGATAAAAGTGCATAACAAAGCCGTAAACCCGGGCGCATTTTTTGCTCGCTTCGCTCACTACAAATACGTCGGTTACGGCTGGCGTTAGGCGTTTCAATAAGATGACTCAGAAGATCGTTTTTACTTTTAAGGATGATGCCAAGGACGAACTCTTTGCTCGATCGCAGCGAATGACTCGAACTGGCCCGCCATTCAAATTAAAAGGAACCGAGCGTTCGGTTCATTTTCTTCGTGGTGTTTTCTCCCGCGCTAGCCTCTGTCTTCCGGCTTTTTACTACTTTCTGGGATCTGCATCTGCACATGATGAAGCAAAGAGCTCAGCTGATTATCCATTTAAAGTTGCTCAAACTTACTCAAAGTTCTCTGACCTAAATACACTTACCCTCAGCTGCAGAAAGATCTTTGATCATGCCTCCAAGACTGACTTGACAGGCGCCAATTTTGCAAAGGTTTCGGATACCACTCTTGCCGATCACGCAGAATATTGGTCAAAGGTCTCGTCCTGCAATGCAGATGAAGCC
>CAJYBK010000354.1 GCA_913064955.1 uncultured Flavobacteriales bacterium | reverse complement strand
CATTGATGTTTTCACTCGATATGACTACTTCCTTTCCTTCTACCATCAATTTTTTGCCAATGTATTTTTCAGGTTTGGCCACTAAGAATAATCCTCCTTGTGGTGTGGGTACTTTCCATCCCAATGTAGTCAATACATCATTTAATGCCGTGTAGCGCGCTTTTAATTTGAGTTGTTGACCTTGTAAATCATTCAATAAGGTTGTGTCTTTTTCATTGATCAAATGATACAATCTTTTGGCCGTATGAGTAGTGGTAAAGTGAAGTTCATCCACCACATAATTAGTCAATGCGTTTTGATATGTCTCATCCTGTGTAATGGCAAATCCAAATCTCAAGCCGCCCGCAGAAAACTCCTTTGAAACTCCTCCTATCAAGGCGTACTTCAATCCTTTGTCCACATAAGGACTTAAATCAACCGGAGTGACACCGTCATATTCCAATCCCGAAAATACCGTGTCTATAATCACAGTTACATTATTTGTGGCTAGGAAATCAAACAACTTCTCCGTTTCCGCTTTGCTGTACAATGCTCCTGTAGGATTCACCAAAGGGAAATTCAAAAATAGATGAGGATCTTTTACGTTCTCAACGACCTTGGCCAATTGTCCTACCGATACCTTAAAGGAATCTTCATAGAACGTATCTACCACAGCAATGTTCAAGTCATAGAAATTGCACGCTGCATAAAAATAACCATAGGCTCCTTGCGGAAACAACATGGTACTGTTATTGATTTGGCAAGACTTAGCAATAGCAGCAAATAGGGGAGCCACACCATTTCCAAAGTGCATTGAAGTTAATTCGTTGTTCAGGCCAAACCTTGCTTGGATAAAGGTCTTTATCTCAGCAGTTGGGTCTGTTTCGCTTGGAGTAAAATGCTGCCTTACAAAACTTTCTAGAATGGATACTTTAACCTGCTTACTCGAAGGAAGTTCATTTTCACCATACTCCAATCGCGTAGTAGTTTTCTTAATTGGTAAGGTATTTCCTTTAATACTTGGGTGATTGAAAGCCGCAGTTGCATATTCCTTTGGCTGAATAAAGTCATGGCTTTCCAACTGATTGGATGCTTTTGCCAGAGGCTTAGTTCGCATATTGGTCATCTGAAACTTCAACAACTCAAATAACAACACAGAGTAATACAATTGTGTCAAAATTGGTGTACGGCTGTAGTTAAACTCCGCACTGTGTGTAAGGTTTTCCAATAAGGAAGTATCTTCAGACATAAAGATGCTCAGCTGCAAGTCATTGTAAACCTTGTTGTTGGTCAAACCGCATATGATAGAACAATAGGGTGGAAGACCAAACTCCGAAACATAACTCAATACACTAATTTTATTCGGGCTACTACTTAGTTGAAGGTAAGGAGAGATATCTACTATCAACCTTGCATTCACTTGTTCACAAGCGGCAAGAATAGATTTAAATGAATCCACTTGCGATACTTGCTTCTCATTAATAGTGGTAATCACAAACTGAGGTTTCACCTTTTCTATCAACGAGCACAACTCAAATGAAGATGTTGGTGATGCTATAATCTTGGTCGATGCATTACCTAAGTGATCTACCTTGTCTGCCAAGAATTTATCTACTATAATCAATTCAGGACTATAAGTGTGCAGGATGTTGTGTATAATCGATAGCCTACTAGGAGATATAACAAATTGACCTGGATTAAACTTGGTATAAAAGTAGGAGTTGAAATACTGCGAGATTCTCTTTTTTAGCACATCCTCGCCAGCCGTTTCAGCGTAAGGGAAATATTCTATCTCTCCCAATAAGGTGCTCAAAGCAGAAAGGAAATTTATTTTTTCAGTAGCATCACCTCTATCCGCAAAGGCCAAATCCAAACTGCTCAATACCTCTTTATAGTCCTTATCCTTAAATAAGTTAAAGATGTTGGCGATTTGCTTGTGCTGATTTAAAGTAAACTCATACACAGTCAATGCATGAGAAATGTCTCCACCTTCCTGAAAGTATTGCTTTGCAGTCTTAGCACTAATAGGCTCGTTGGAATTCATTCCTATGAAAAATTCAAATCGATGCGGTGAGTTATTTTCAATTTCTACCAAAGGAGTTACCTCCGTATCTCCTGCTTGTAATACTCTTCTTTCCCAAATCTTCTTAACGGTCAACCCTCTTCGCTCAAATAATCTTCTCAAGACATTTTCTCCAGGTCTTCCGCCAAGATTAAGAATAAGTTTGCCATTTATTTTAAGCAAGTCAATAGATTCTTCCACAGATCTCGCTATCAATCCCAGTCCAAATTGATCCTCAATATATCCTTGCTTTTCGCAATAGTTACTCAAAGAGTATAAATATTCATCATTATAATATTATAATGCCTGTATACCGAAAAGTCACGGAAGAAGATTTATTTGGGGCACAAAGCAATGATACAGTTTCGCCCAAATATGTACATCAAAAACGTAAAAATCAAGAATA
>CAJYBK010000353.1 GCA_913064955.1 uncultured Flavobacteriales bacterium | reverse complement strand
CAATCGGTAGTAGCTAAGAATGCTACAGAAGACCGGAAGGAACTTCTTAACAGAGAACTTCAGTATCAAAAACAAGCAGCAAAACAAGATGTATTAACATCATTAGGAATAGAATTTATCCAAATACCTTGTGAAAGTTATCGGGATTATTACGAACAAGGAGTTGAACAAGAAAAGATATAAATGACAGAGTAAACAAGAATATCAAAGATTTGGAACCTAGCATGCGTATGGCGTGATGATGGAGTAGGGTATGGAGATTACCTAGAACAGATCACTTATTTGTTAGGTCTTAAAATGGCAGATGAGTTGAACAAACCTCCTTACAATAAAGTCTTGAATTTCCCTAAACTCAAAGATGTGGAAGGGAAAGAAATCACAGAAGGAGAAACTTGTGACTGGGAGACACTATCAAGTAAAAGAGGTGCAGAATTAGAATCATTCTACAGTCAGTTACTAAGAAGTCTTTCCACAGAAAAAGGAATGTTGGGGCAGATTTTTACTAAAAGTCAAAACAAAATTCAAGACCCATCCAAGTTGCTCAAGGTCATAGACCTAATCAATAGAGAAGAATGGAACTTGATGGGAGCAGATATCAAAGGTAAAATCTATGAAGGGTTACTTGAGAAAAATGCCATGGATAGTTCAGGTAGTTCTGGCGCAGGGCAGTATTTTACGCCAAGGTCCTTAATAAAAGCAATTGTTGCTTGTGTGAAACCTAAACCAAGTAAGACCATAGCAGATCCTGCCTGTGGTACAGGAGGGTTCTTTTTAGCCGCTTATGATTGGATTGTAGAAAATAACAGTTTGGATAGGGAAGAAAAAGCTTTCCTCAAGAATGAAACTTTTTATGGCAATGAAATAGTAGCCAATACCCGTAGGATGTGTTTGATGAACATGTACCTGCACAACATTGGTGAGATAGATGGAGAAAGTCTTATCAACCCCAATGATGCTTTGATTGCAGATAATGGTCAGCGGTTTGATTATATACTTGCTAATCCTCCTTTCGGGAAGAAAAGTAGTATGGTAAGTACCAATGATGAAGGAGAGGTAGAGAAACAAGAACTGAGTTATAATAGACAAGATTTTTGGGAATCTTCATCAAATAAACAATTGAATTTCTTGCAACACATTAAGACCATGCTTAAGATAAATGGTGAAGCAGCAGTAGTTTTGCCAGATAATGTCCTTTTTGAAGGTGGAGCAGGTGAAGAAGTGAGAAAGCAACTGCTGAAAACAGCAGAGTTGCATACTATTTTGAGATTGCCTACAGGAATCTTCTACGCTCCTGGTGTAAAAGCAAATGTTTTGTTTTTTGACAATAAACCTGCCAGCAAAGAAGCATGGACCAAGGATATTTGGATTTATGATTATAGAACCAATATTCATCATACACCTAAGAAAAGGGTGATGACCATGGGACATTTAGACGAGTTTATTCAACTTTATAATTCTGACAATAGAAACAAACGAAAAGAAACTTGGAACGAAGAGACTGGTGAAGGTAGATGGCGTAAGTATACGTATGATGAAGTAATTTCTAGAGATAAAACCAGTTTGGATATCTTTTGGTTGAAAGATCAAAGTCTTACAGACTTAGATAATCTTCCTGATCCAGATATTTTGGCAAACGAGATTATAGAGAATATTGAGTCAGGCTTGGAAAGTTTTAGGTCTATTGCTAAGGAGTTGGAGGATTAAAAATAGGAATTTTATGCGAGTTAGTATTGAAGTATTATGTGAAGATTATACAGTTCTGTATGACAAAGGAACAATTAGTTTAGAAGGAAATAATCTTTATAATGTTTATTTTGATACAATATATTTTGGAAGTGAGAAATCTTTGATAGGAGAACTAATTAATCAAAAAAGTTTCACTTTCTCTGAGTTATTTTTTTCAGGGGAGGAAATTAAGTTGAGTTCTATTTATGATGAAATTCAGTATATAACAATTTCTTCTTCTCTTCATAATGCATTTGTTCATTTTCAACAAGGAGATTTCTTTTTAGTAGAAAGTAATTTTGATCTTTGGTTTCAGTCTGGTTTTTGCGATGACTCATATTTAGAAACGAAATATGACTATTCTGCCGAGTTTTTTATAATGAATGAAGTTCCTCATTTCGATTGTAAACTAATGGAGTATTTAGTTTGTGATAATGTTGTAGAGCCAGGATATAATAGTTTTGAAGAAGGCTGTCATAGAATAAATGAATTGTCCTGTAGTTCAATACGTCAATACAATTACGTTGAGGATTTGATTCCAGACATTGCTAAATTAGAAACGTTATTCAGTTTAGAATCTCCCCACGCTGAAGAAGTTAAAGTAGGTATACCTGCTTATGGAGACCCTACAGGAATAAAAATGGCCAAGAAGGTTTTTAGTGTAGATCATTATCCTATTGGTGAAATATTAAATAACAAGGGAAAGACGAAAATAAAAACATGTAATGCAA
>CAJYBK010000352.1 GCA_913064955.1 uncultured Flavobacteriales bacterium | reverse complement strand
TTCTATAAATATGAAATACTAAGGCCAAATTATTAAGATTGGAAACAACTATTTATTTTATGATCATTTAGGGAATTTTGGGCCTCCGGATTAGCAAATGTAGAATATGAAGGGGAAGACTTCGACAATGATTTCGATTTAAAATTTGCTGTTAAGCAAATGCAAAAAAGCGATTATATAGGTTCTGCCATCGCTTGTGAAATGGAGACACCAGAATCATGCGATAGTGCAGCTAATGAATCTTTTGAAAGTCTGAAAGGTCACATTCCGTTACCTATAAAATCTTTTACTCAAATTCAACATTACTCAGTGGATTCAACGCAAATAATGAGTGCAAGTAATCCTCAAATTAACAGATTGATCATTGATGCAAAACCAGGAGAGTTGGTGCGATGTGCCGAAGACGGTGAAGTAACTTCTGTCTTTAAGATCCCTGGCAATGAAATGGTAGTTATGATTAAGCATGGTTCCTACAGAACCGTGTATGGCACTTTAGACAATCTAAAAATTGAAGTTGGCGACTGGGTTTCAAAAGACATGATTATAGGCGAAGTAGCAAATGCTGAAAATGGAAGAATGGTTTTTGAAATATGGAAAACTGAAAACAATATCAATGAATCTCAGAAGATTGAACAATGGATTGAATTGCAGTAATCTGCATTACTAAATTAAACTTATCTTTTACAAGTAAATTACTTCTCCATACTCTATCCTAATCCCTTAAAGTTTTGCTAATTTTGTGAAAATAAATTTCACATTACCATGAGCAATATAAACTGGAAAACAGCCAAAAAATACGAAGATATAACTTATAAAAAAGCGAATGGAGTCGCTAGAATAGCGTTTAATAGACCTAATGTAAGAAACGCTTTTAGACCTCAAACCACCAATGAATTATTTGATGCATTTCTTGATGCAAGAGAAGATCCTGAAGTAGGAGTTGTATTACTTTCGTCTGAAGGACCATCTACAAAAGATGGAATTTATTCTTTCTGCAGTGGTGGAGATCAAAATGCAAGAGGAGAACAAGGTTATGTAGACGATAATGGTGTTGGCAGGTTAAATATCTTGGAAGTTCAAAGACTTATTAGGTTTATGCCTAAGGCAGTAATCTGTGTGGTAAACGGATGGGCCGTTGGTGGAGGACATAGTTTACACGTGGTATGTGACTTAACTTTGGCTAGCAAGGAACACGCCATCTTCAAACAAACTGATGCTGACGTAACTAGTTTTGATGGAGGTTATGGATCTGCTTACTTGGCTAAAATGGTGGGGCAAAAAAGAGCAAGAGAAATCTTATTCTTAGGCAGAAATTATAATGCGCAGTAAGCATATGAAATGGGCATGGTTAACTCTGTTATACCTCAGGCTGAATTAGCAGATACTGCTTTTGAATGGGCGCAAGAAATTCTAGCTAAATCTCCAATGTCAATCAGAATGTTGAAATTTGCTTTCAATGCTACTGATGATGGTATGGTAGGTCAACAAGTATTTGCTGGTGAAGCAACAAGACTTGCTTATATGACTGAGGAAGCCAAGGAAGGACGAAATGCTTTCTTAGAAAAACGTAAGCCAAACTTTGACAAATTTAAAAGAGTGTCCAATTAATCTGTTAATCAAAATGGAATCTAAAAAATCTCATTGGGAAAAAGTATTTGAAACTAAAACACCAAACGAGGTAAGTTGGACTCAAAAAGTTCCACAAACTTCTATTGATTTGGTAGTTAACGCTGCCAACTCCAAGGATGCCAAAATCATCGATATTGGTGGTGGAGATAGTAACTTAGTGGATTTCTTAATTGATTTAGGCTACACCAACCTTACCGTTTTGGACATTTCAGGTAAAGCATTGGAAAGATGTAGAAAAAGACTTGGAGAAAAGGCTGAGAAAGTTACCTGGATTGAATCGGACATCACTGAATTTAAGCCTACGGAAGTTTATGACGTTTGGCACGACAGAGCAGCATTTCATTTTTTAACGGATAAACCTGCCATTGATCAATATGTAGCATTGGTTAACAATTATGCTGATGAACTAATAATTGGAACTTTCTCCGAGAATGGACCAATCAAATGTAGCGGATTAGAAATAAGCCAATACAATTCAGATAAAATGGCGAAAACTTTTAGTCAAAAATTTAGCATTAGTAGTTCTTTACTTGAAGATCATACTACCCCATTTGAAACAAAACAGAACTTTTTATTCTGTAGTTTGACTAGACTTAAATGATTTGAGTAACAAAAGTGTATTTCAGAATTATTAATACATTTGTAACAGAAATGAAAAACATAAACACATATTATTATTGGTACTTTCCATTGGGAGGAATAGGTCAATAGTATGCAATATACATTTATATAATTGAGCCTAATTTCTTACAGAATTAGGCTTTTTTATTTTACATCAATTTTTATGATACAACAATACAATAAATACACAAGTGAAGACACTAAAGTATGGCAACTACTTTTTGACAGGCAAA
>CAJYBK010000351.1 GCA_913064955.1 uncultured Flavobacteriales bacterium | reverse complement strand
TAGATAAACTGGAGAATCTTTCCTCCCGGTTAAGTTATTGCCTCTTAAATGGTTGTTACCCATTCCTTTGAAATACCCCTTTCCACCAAATAATTTTCAGCCTTTCTTATGAACTTCCATTAATCATCTTTGGTAATTGGCTTATTTGTATAGAAGCCTGTTAGTTCTTTAATATCATCAGCTTCCTTTTTAGAAAGGTTAGGGTGGTACTTTATTTTTCCTGACCATTTTTCTAATTCTACCAGTTTAATAAGCAATGTAACATCAGAACCTTTGATAGTTTCGGCATAAATTTGAACATCAGCAAAGAAGTCGCCTTCCCAAAGTTTTTTGATTGCCGATGAGATTTGCTGACCAGGTATTGTTATCATTTCGCCAACTTTTAAACCACTTTTTGCAATGATTGCATCTTGATTGGTGTTGTAAGAAGCTTCAACTCTGATATGAGCTATACGATATGACTTTGGTGATTCGTAACTGAATTCACTGAAATTTTGTGCCTTTGCTGAATCTACATTTAAGATTCCCAAAATTACAATAAGGGTATATAAGAAAAACTTATTCATTCGAAATAATTTGAGCGCTGGTTTTACCAAATCTTCTTTCGCGCTGTTGATAGTTATATATAGCTTCGTAGAAATTCTCTTTTTTGAAATCTGGCCACAAAGTGTCTATGAAATGTAATTCGGTGTAGGCTACTTGCCACAATAGAAAGTTACTAATACGAGACTCTCCACTAGTTCTAATTAATAACTCAGGATCAGGATATTTAGAAGTATTCATGTAAGATGATATTAGTTCATCTGTTATATCTTCAACATCCAAAATACTACTTTTCACGTCTTTAGCAATATTTTTAATAGCTTGTTTAATTTCCCAACGAGAACTATAACTGAGTGCTAAAATCAGAGTAACTCTGTCATTGTTTTTGGTTTCTTCAATACTTTGTTGTAAAGCTTCATTACATCCTTCAGGTAAACTGTCTACATCTCCAATCACTTGAAGTTTAACTCCGTTTTTGTTTAGAGTTTCAACTTCCATAGAAATGGTTTTTACCAGAAGATCCATTAAAGCGTCAACTTCCTCTTTAGGTCTATTCCAATTTTCTGTACTAAAAGCGTAAAGAGTTAAGTATTCCACGTTTATCTCTGCTGCAGCTGTTAAAGCTTCTCTAACAGATTCAACACCTTGAGTGTGACCAAACACTCTATGTTCTCCTTTTTGTTCCGCCCAGCGACCATTGCCATCCATTATGATAGCAACATGTTTGGGGATATTATTAGTATTTAATTGGTCTTTGAATGACATGTCTAACTATGTTGAGCGCAAATTTCTAAAAAATAACGGGATTCAGGTTACTTTATTGGGTATTAAAATGTAAAAAATGTTAATGTTTTTAACAATTTACGATATTAAGGGCATGTGGTATATGCTTTTAATCTAAAACTTAAAGTGATTCCGGCAAAAGCATACCAATCTTTATTGTTTGCATTTCCTCGTGCGATTCCATTTGAGAAGGATTTAGAGCCCTGGTTATTCAAACTAGGGTCTGATATTTCGGCTGATAACTGACCACTTGTTTCATTAAGAATGGAAGGATGAACATAGTTGCCACTAACATCATCTAGGTAATCTGTAAATGTTTTTCTTATGCCATATTCAATGCCTAAAGCAATCCGAGTAGTAAGGTTTACTTTTATTCCAACGCCTACAGGTAATGATATTTGGTTTAGTTTGTAAGGTTTATTACTATTGAAATCAGAACCTTGTCCCTCCGTTCTTAAGGATTGTAGTTCTACCCACCCGTCATTGTATTGCCCCATCGGATTCATTTTGAAGTAGGAGATTCCCATAAATAAATAAGGTGTGCCTGGTTTTCTTCTACTACCTATTTCATAAGGAAGAAAGTTAATTTCAAGCAATGGACCAAATTCAATTATTTTGGATTGAAAACTTAGATTTCTATTGAGTTGATTGTTGTTTTTGGAGTCCGAATCAAAGGCTTGAACAGTTCCATAAGACAATTGTATTCTTAATGTTAGTCTATCACTTTTTCTTATTTTATCTCTGTAAAATAGGGAGCCACCTAATTTGGGATTATAAAAATGAGTGGTTGGGTTTAAGTCTCCAATATAATATGAGGTACCACCTAAAACACCCACTTCTGCTGCTTGGCAGAAATAAAATTGATAAAAAGAAATAAGAAATAAAATTGAAAGATATCTCATAATAAAAACAACCTAATAAACTACAACGAAAGGAATAGGAGAATAGTATAAGAGAAACTAGAATTTCGGTAAATTCAGTCTTCCTTTCAAGAATTTGTAATTCACAGTAATCATAGTTAACAGATAAGCGTCATTGTTATTCACATCGCCTCTTTGCATTCCAGGAGCTGTTGGATTGTACACGTAATTACCGTCTACAAATGTTTCGATTGAATTAATTGTTGGATTAGCAAGATATTGAGTCATGGCATCAGCATTACTCTG
>CAJYBK010000350.1 GCA_913064955.1 uncultured Flavobacteriales bacterium | reverse complement strand
TGTTAGAAAACAAAGAAGTGTAACTTTTTAAACTAAAATGCGTAATATTGTTTGTGTGATAAGAAAATTATCATATCTTTGTTAAGATTATAGATACAATGTTAAATCTAAAGAACATATTAATTATTTGTGCGATTGCATCCTTTGCATTAGCAAGTTGTAGTAAATTGGAGCCTTTGAAAGAGGTTACAACTACTGAAACAAATGATTCCATGGAAACTAGATTAATGCCTGTTGGAAATGGAGGAGAGAGTGAAGGTGACGAAACAGGTGACATCACAGATCCAGATCATGATGAAGATCACGACAAGGATAAAGCAGTTACTACAAAATAGAATAAATTAGTTTTTATACATAAACCATCTCCTAGTAGATGGTTTTTTTTTGCTCAAAATTGTCAGGAAATATTCGCATCATATTATTAGGGTTACTCACGATTGTGCTATTCCCAACAATAGGACTGTTTATTTTTTATTTGGTGGAAGGAAATTTATCAACCTTTCTACTTTCTTTTAAAAGTGAAATTGGCCTATTTCAGGAGACGTTACTGGGAGTTTTGTCTGGTGTTGTTTTCGGCTTGATAGCCTGGAAACTAATTAATCAAAAGTTTCTTAAGCCTGTTTTACAAAAATATGGTGGAGTAGTAAATTCACTAAAATTAAATATTCCAACTATTATTTTTGTGAGCATTTGTGCAGGAGTAGGCGAAGAAATCTTTTTTAGAGGTGTGGTTCAAGAGTATTTAGGAGTAGTGATAACGGCAATTATATTTGTAGCAATACATGGATATCTTAGTGTATCCGATTGGCGTATTTCAGTCTATGGAATTTATATGACTTTGGTAATTATGTTGATTGGTTGGATGGATCAATATTTTGGACTAACAAGTGCAATGATTGCGCATACTATAATAGATATAATCTTGTTTTATCAATTGTCAAAAAGTACATTGCTTGAGGGAAGTGATACAATAATTATATCGGCTTAGATGTTCTTTCGAAATAATCTATAATAGCTTCTTTAATCAAATCCTCTTGTTCGTGTTGGCCAATTGGAGGAAGTTTTTTAATGTTTTCAAAATGCGGCCAACCGTCATCATCCTTGCCAATAAATTCATAGTAGCCATAAGGTTCCAGTAATGTGCATATGGCAATGTGCATGACCTCTAGTTTTTGATCCTTCTTAAGTTTTTGGTAGCCCTTATTTAATTCTTGCAGTCCTATTAGGAAAATTAAGGTTTGCAAATCGAGTGTTTCTCCAAAATGCTTGGATGCATCTTGCACGGTATCTCGCCATTTCTTTTCCAGTTCAAAATTCATAGTGCAAAGTTATTACAATTAGAATGTAAGCGTCACCTTTATTTTATTCAAATTTGATTTTAACTACAACGATATGGCCATCAGTATCTATTGAGATAGAATCTGATAGTTTTTCTGAAAAGACCATTAGCTCATTTTGAAGAAGAGATGCTTCGTTTATGTTACAACTTCCATCGAAGTTGTAGATTAAAAGATGGTCACAATCATAATCCATGGAAACCTTGTTTGTGATTACCTCAATAGTACCCGAGCATCCTTGTCTAGTCATTAGGTTGAAATCTTTTGCAATTCCAATGCTGTGTGTTTTCCATCCGCCTTGAAAAGAGTCTTGTGAAAAAGGCATTAAAAAGGATTCATGATGATTTTCATGAATGAGTTTAAGTTCTCCTTCCAAAAGCAGTAGTGTTCTTGATACGTCAGGCAGTGGCGTAAAGTCAGAGGAAGAAACTTGTATTGTGGCAATACTTATGCGATATTGAAAATCTAAGTTCTTAAAAACGCATGAATTAGGAAATATGAATAATTCAGTGGTTTGTCCACCTGACCAATTGGTTGTCTTGTATTGTTTGGAATTAATGCTTTTCATATTATTAGTCTAAGTGTTTGAATTCTTTATTAAGGTATATAAAAGTAACATCAAATTCAGTAATCCATTTCCATTCAAAACTGATTGGGTCAAAGGAAATAGAATCTTTAGGGAATGTAGTGTATGTGTTAATTGCGTTGGATGTGCCAAAAATGGAGTCATTAGAAAAGGTGCTTCCCCCAGTGGGACTGTAAAAATCTTGACGCTGAAATACCTCAATATCTACAATTTTACCTTGAACTTTCAAGTAAGGTTCTATACCATTTCGTACGCAGTAGATGTCATTATAGGTGTCTGGTACATTATACAATAATACACGACTATTATCTGAAACAAGTGGTGAAAGACTTTCTAGAAAACTATATGCAACTTCGCTAGATTGATGCCATTTTTGGTTATAGGAATAACTAAAGTAGAGGAATGTTAAACTTAAAAAAGACATGCTAATTATCCGTATCCATGGTTTTAAATGATAGATAACATAGGAATAGATAATCGAAAAGGGAACAAGGGCAAAATAAGAGTATCGATCACTTTGATTAGAAAAAAATGAGGTCATTTCAAGACCAGCTATTGGGAGTAGTGTAAGAATTATTATCAAAAAAAAGTAAAGAATATTTGTT
>CAJYBK010000349.1 GCA_913064955.1 uncultured Flavobacteriales bacterium | reverse complement strand
TTAATGCACCGCTTTCATAATATGTTTGACCTTTGTCATCTGCTTTACCATTTTTGTATGTTTTTACAGATTTTAAAATGCTGTCTTCATAATACATGGTATATGCGCCATTCATATCCCCGCCTTTGTATTCCACAGTTTTTTTGATGTTGCCACTTTTGTAATATGTTTTAGTGATACCATCTAACTTATTGTTTTTGTAATTAAGTACCTTGGTTGGTTTGCCGTCTTCTGCGAAAAACAGCCATTCACCTTCTTTATTACCCATCGAATAGGTGTTTCCCCATGCTACTTGCTGTGGTGAAGGATTGTCCGCTCCATTGTCATACCAATATCCCCATGTTCCATTTTCTACTCCCTCCACGTTGATTAATACCGCTTGAATGTCTCCACTTTCGTAATAAACATAGGCAGTGTCGTGATCTTTTCCATTCACAAATCTTGCTTTTCTTTCCAATCGACCGTTAGGGTAGTAAGAGACGCAAAGACCTGTAAAAGGAGCTTTGGTTTTTTTATGGTAAATCAAATTATTTCCTGGATCCAATTCCAAGTCTTCGTTGCAATTTGCAGGCTTTTCTCCTTTTGTTGCATAGACTGGGTTTCCATCCTCATCATAACTTTTTTTAGAGTTTTCAGGTGTGGTAGTTCCACCTTCTCCACCACCTCTGTTAATTTGGGCGGTCATTAGGAAAGGAGTGATAAGAAATAGGTATAATATTTGTTTCATCGTAGATCGAATTTGTCTTAAATAATTATTTGTGCTAATTTACAAAACATAAACTGTGCCTGAAAAGTGAAAGATAGATTTTCTCAATATAATAATGTATATAACCGCAATGAAGATAATTGTTACCTTCGTTTTATTTTACTATGATTTCGTATAAGCCAACCCTAAGGACTAGAATATATATATCGATGCTTACATTGATTATACTTTCATTGGTGGTTATTGGCGTGACGACTATTCTTTATTTCAATAATCAGAATGAGGTTTACCATAAGGATAGACTGCAGCGAAAGGAAAAAACGGTTCTGATGTCTTTAGGCTATTTTTTTAAAGATGCCGAGAACGAAGATGAGATAAACGGAGTAAGTAAAGTTTTTGAAGATGAGATTACTAAACTAGCTGATATCAATGGAGTGGAGGTGAATATCTTTAGCATGGCGGGACAAATCCTAATGAGTTCGGATTATGACTATGCCGATCCAGATTTCTACAAAACCATGGTGCCTGAAGATATTTTGACAAAACTTTGGTCTACACAACGTAGGCAAGTAGAAGAAATTGATGACGAGCATGTGTCCACTTATTCATTAATTTATGGTAAAGATGGCAATACACCAATTGCCATTGTTAATATTCCGTATAATACCGCTTCTGTGAATCAGGGAGCAGGTGTTGCCCCATTTCTTACAACATTAATAGAGATTTATATCTTTCTGTTAATTGGAGCAAGTTTAATTGCTTTTTTCTTATCCAATTACATTACTAAGGGGCTACGTTCTATATCTGATAAACTGAAGGGTGTACAAATAAATAAGAAAAATGAACCTATTATTTGGCAAGGAAATGATGAGATAGGCGCTTTGGTTGGTGAGTATAATAGGATGATTGCTCAGCTGGAAAACAGCGCCAATAAGTTGGCTAAAAGTGAACGTGAAAGTGCTTGGCGTGAAATGGCAAAGCAAGTGGCACATGAGATCAAAAATCCTTTAACCCCGATGAAGTTGTCAATTCAGCATTTGCAAAGAGCATTACAGCCGGATGATCCTGATTTTGAAGAGAAGATGCAACGTTTTTCTGATAAGTTGATTACACAGATTGATGCTTTGACTAATATTGCCAATGAGTTTTCGAATTTTGCTAAAATGCCTAAAAGCAAAATGGAAGCGCTAGACATTAAGGATATCATTTTAAAGACTATTGATTTGTTTTCGGAGCATGAGAATTTAGTCATTAATTTAGTGACTAATGATTTGACGTCACTTCCTTCTACAGGAGACAGGGAGCAGTTGACTAGGGTATTTAATAATATCATTAAAAATGCCATTCAAGCCATTCCAGATGATCGAGAAGGGATGATTACTGTTGATTTGCAAAGCAGAGAAGGTAAGTGTATCATCACGATTTCTGATAATGGAGACGGTATTCCTGAAGACGTTATTGATAAGATTTTTGTTCCTAATTTCACCACCAAAACAAGTGGTTCTGGATTGGGGTTAGCAATGGTAAAACAAATTGTCACTGCTCATGATGGTGATATTACGTTTAGTACAGAAGAAGGTGTAGGGACAAAGTTTGTTGTGGAATTACCTTGCTGATTGTATAATTGGAATGTGATAGTTCTAATTGAAAATCCTACTAAATATTATAATGCAACGCGATAGGCGTTACCTCCTTCCTTAATCATCCTTCTCCATACCGTTAAAGCCATATCTGTACTCATTAGCACAGTTTTCAAGAGTTTTGAGAGAAAAAGATGGGGCACACTTTTGAGAAAATCTACTTTTCACAAGGTGTAGCACATTT
>CAJYBK010000348.1 GCA_913064955.1 uncultured Flavobacteriales bacterium | reverse complement strand
GTCCAATTAAAGTCATCTATAGCATTATTGGAAAATGTAAAATTGGAATTGAGTGTCGCAAAAGAAGGCTTGTTGACAGAGAAAACCATGTTGGCCGGAAGAGTAGAGAAGACAGATGCAGAAGTAGTATCTTTAAGAAATGAATTGACTAGAGAAAAAGAGCGAGCAACTACCTTGCAAGAAAAACAACTTAATCTGGAGGAATTACTTTGTACACAAAAGAAGGAACTTCTAGAAGTGCAAGAGAAGTTTACAAAGGAGTTTGAAAATATTGCCAACAAGGTGCTAGATGCAAAAGCAGAAAAATTCAATGAACAAAGCAAAGAAAAACTGGGAGAGATACTGGTGCCGTTCCAAGAAAAAATAAACAATTTTAAAGAAGAGGTAGAAAAGTCTTCTTACAAGAATACGCAAGAAAGAATTGAATTAAAAGAACATATTAAGCAGCTTGCTCTACTTAATGAAACCATGCAAAAGGAAACGCAAAGTCTGACTTTGGCACTTAAACAAGATAGTAAAGCACAAGGTAACTGGGGTGAAGTCATATTGGAAAGAGTGTTAGAAAGTTCTGGATTGACCAAAGATCGAGAGTATTTTACACAGCAAACATTTACTTCAGAAGATAATGATAAACTGATGCGTCCTGATGTGATAGTAAAGTTACCTGACAATAAAAATGTAATTATCGATGCAAAGGTTTCTCTTACAGCATACAATGAATTGATTAATGCTGAAACTGATACGGATAGAGAGATTGCTTTAAAAGCACATCTTGTTTCTATAAAAGGCCACATCAATAATCTAGCAGGAAAGAATTATCAGTTTGCTGAAGGATTAGATACTCCTGATTTTGTACTACTATTTATGCCGATTGAATCCTCTTTCAGCATCGCTACACAAGCAGACAATGATTTATTCAATTATGCATGGAGTAAAAAGATTGTTATTGTAAGTCCTTCCACGTTGCTTGCTACATTGAGAACCATAGCGTCTGTATGGAAACATGAATACCAAAACAAAAACGCAATGGAAATTGCAGATAGAGCAGGGAAGATGTACGACAAATTTGTTGGATTTGTTGAAGACCTTGAAAACATCGGCACACATCTGCAAAGATCAGATAAGGCATATCAAGGAGCTTTGAAGAAATTATCCACTGGTAGTGGCAACTTAGTAGGCATGGCTCAAAAAGTCATCGATTTAGGGGCAAAATCCAAAAAACAAATTGCTAGTAATTTACTAGAGGATAAGGACTAGCAGTTTCTTTGAAAAAGATGGGTTATTGTTAAGAAATCAAGTGAAATTATTTATGGTATTCTTGATTCAAATAATTAGTTTTGCCCAAACAAAATAAACATCCTCAGAATGGCACAAGTATCAGATAGATTAAATCGTTTATCAGAATCAGCAACTCTTGCAATGGCAAGAAAAACACGCGAACTAAAAGCAGAAGGTAAAAATATTATCGGTCTAAGTTTAGGAGAACCAGACTTTTTTACACCTGATTTCATCAAGGAAGCAGCCAAGGAGGGGATCGATCAAAACTATACGCAGTATACACCTGTTGAAGGTTATGCCGATTTGAAGCAAGCAATTGCTCATAAATTCAAAAGAGATAATGGACTAACATATGGAATGGATCAAATTGTTGCTTCAACAGGAGCAAAACAATCTATTGCCAACGTAGTTTTAAGTTTGATTAATCCTGGGGATGAAGTAATTATCCCAGCACCATATTGGGTCACATACGAAGAAATTGTAAAGCTGGCGGAAGGAGTGCCCGTTTTTATAGAAACGACTATTGATAATGATTTTAAGATTACTGGTCAAGAATTTGCAGCTGCAATAACTTCAAAAACCAAATTAATGATTTTCTCTTCTCCTTGTAATCCAACAGGAAGTTTATATAGTAAAGAAGAATTAAGAAGTTTAGCAGATGTTTTAGTGAAGAACCCAGAAGTCGTGGTGATTAGTGATGAGATTTATGAGCACATTAATTTTGTGGGTAAACACCAAAGTTTAGCGCAGTTTGAAGATGTATATGAACAAGTTGTAACTATCAACGGTGTCTCAAAAGCATTTGCAATGACAGGTTGGAGATTGGGATATATAGGAGCACCGTCTTGGATAGCAAAAGCATGCATCAAAATGCAAGGTCAAGTAACTAGTGGAACATGCTCTATTGCTCAAAGAGCGGCAATCGCAGCGCTTAATGCTGACCCAAGTGTAACACATGAGATGAGAGATGCATTTAAATCTCGAAGAGATTTTATGTTGGAAGAATTGAGGAAAATTGAAGGTGTAAAAATCAATGTTCCAGAAGGAGCATTTTATGTTTTTCCTGATGTAAGCGGTTTTTTTGGTAAGTCAACAGATGGTTACAAAATCAACAACGCAGATGACGTAGCACTGTATTTGTTAACTGATGCTGAGGTAGCAACTGTCACTGGTGCAGCTTTTGGTGATCCAAAATGTATCAGAATCTCCTATGCTGCAAGCGAGGAAAATTTAAAAGAAGCGATGAGACGAATAGCTAAATCTTTG
>CAJYBK010000347.1 GCA_913064955.1 uncultured Flavobacteriales bacterium | reverse complement strand
TCGGAAAAGGCCTGAAAGAGGGGGGGCCCCACAAACAGCCGGGCATGGCCGGCCGCATGACTGCAGAGAAAGAGAAGCAGACAACAACCGCTGGCGACCATTACCCACTTTTTACCAATCGATGACTGTATAAAGCGTAGAAACCACATTGTTTAAAATCCCGTAAGAAGATGTCTGGTTAGGGGAAGGCTTTGCAAATGATTGTAAATGAAATCACAAAAAAAAAATAGTTCTGATTTCGAGTTGTATGATATTTTTGCAAGTGCTATATTTCGAGGTTTGAAAAATAAAAAATCTATCAGGAAAGGGATACTTTAATGAATTGTAAAGGGCTGATCTTCGATTTGGATGGTACATTACTCGATACCCTTCAGGATCTGGCAGATGCTGCAAATGAAATAAAAGAACATTTAACTGGTGATGCTGAGGTTTATGCTAACCCAGAGAAATATTTTGATCAAGTAATTGAAATTAATCTTTCAGAATTAGAGCCACATTTGAATGGTCCTTTTACTCCAGACTTGGCAACTCCTGTATCAAAAATGAAAGAAGCTGCTGCATCTAATGGATGGCCAACTTCAATCGAGTGGGGATTAATTGGTTCTTGTACCAACTCATCTTATGAAGATTTAGCGAGAGCATCATCAATTGCTAAACAAGCAATTGATAAAGGGTTAACCTTTAAGTCTAAATTAGGAATTAACCCAGGTTCTGAGCAAGTAAGATATACTGCCGATAGAGATGGTATAATGGGAATATTTGAAGAAGCGAATGCAACAATCTTTACGAATGCTTGTGGACCTTGTATCGGTCAATGGGATAGAGAAGGAGCAGATAAGCAAGAAGTAAATTCAATTGTACATTCTTTCAATAGAAACTTTAAGAAAAGAGCTGATGGAAACCCAAATACAAATGCATTTGTAATGTCACCAGAAATGGTTGCGGCAATTGCAATTGCAGGAAGGTTAGACTTTAACCCGCTAACTGATACTTTAACAAATAACAAAGGAGAAGAAGTGAAATTAGTAGGTCCTCATGGAGATGAGTTACCGTCAAGAGGTTTTGATGTTGAGGATAATGGTTATGTAGAGCCTGCTGCAGATGGTAGTAGCGTTGAAATTTCTGTAAATCCTGATTCTGAGAGAATTCAATTGTTGAGCCCTTTCAATCCATGGAATGGTGAAAATATTACAGGAATGAAACTCTTAATTAAGGCTGAAGGGAAATGTACTACAGATCATATTTCAATGGCAGGTCCATGGTTAAGATACAGAGGTCACTTAGATAATATTTCTAACAACTGTCTGATCGGGGCATTAAATGCATTTAATGGAGAAACTAATAAAGTTAAGAATCAATTAAGTAATTCTTACGGAGAAGTTCCAGCAACAGCACGTAAGTATAAAGCAGCAGGAGTTTCTACCATAGTAGTAGGAGATCACAATTATGGTGAAGGTTCATCAAGAGAGCATGCAGCAATGGAGCCAAGACATTTAGGTGTAATGGTAGTATTGGTGAAGTCTTTCGCTAGAATTCACGAAACAAACCTTAAAAAACAAGGAATGTTAGGATTGACATTTGCAACTGAATCTGATTACAACAAGATTCAAGAGGATGATACATTCAACTTCTTAGACTTGGATAAATTTGCGCCTGGAAAACCTTTAACTTTAGAGGTTGTTCATGCTGACGGTTCCAAAGAGAACATTATTTGTAATCATACTTATAATGCTCCTCAAATTGATTGGTTTAGAGCAGGTTCTGCTTTGAATTTAATTAAGTCAATGCAAGAAGCATAGGTTCTTAATAAATTTATAATAGACTAAAATCCCTTGACTTTATGTTGAGGGATTTTTTTGTTTGGAACCATGAGACAAAACGATTCACTTACCAATTACATCAAATATTTATTCCAAAGTGAAATTGATTGGATTAACTATCTGGCTTTCACTGACCAAGTAAATTTAAATTTTGCAACTACTTCACCTGCTTTGTTAGTTCCTTCCATTTCAAGGGGAATAAGTACAGGTTCTTTAGATGTCATAGTTGATAGAATAGCTTTTTTAACTTGCTCACCTCCTGTACAAGTGAAGGTGGTAACATCTGTTGCTTTTTTGAAAAACTCCCCTTCACAATTGACTACTAGCATTGCTACGGATGGCTTTTGTTTGTGAGTGAACATGACCAATAATGCTCCAGATGACATTTCAGCGGCCATACCCAAAACAGCCCAGAAAGTGGATTTAAAAGGGTTTTTATTCCATCTTTTGTAAGGAACAGATACGCTACATTTTTGTTCATCAAGATGAGTTACTTTCATTCCGCTTAACCAACCCATTGGTAGCATTTTGAACATGGCCATTCTAAACTTAAAACTATTGCTAAAGTTCTTTTTTATAAATTCAATTCCTGCTGGGTTCAGTTTAATTTCGCTCATCTTGTTATTTTAGAACACAAAGAAATTAAAAATGCAGGAATTAATCTATTTAAAGTCCGAGTGTTTTGCGATATTCGGTAATTTAGCAGTTCAGAGAAAAATATGAAAG
>CAJYBK010000346.1 GCA_913064955.1 uncultured Flavobacteriales bacterium | reverse complement strand
GTTACCAACAAAAAGGAAGTTGATAACGGCAATATAACACAATTTGGCAGAGCTTTAAATGAGCTTGATATTCAGCTTATTTGTGCCAACACGTGCCAAGCGAAAGGGCGCGTAGAACGAGCTAACAAAACATTACAGGACATGCTTAGAATGGTAGGTTCTGAATGGATGCAAGAAGGATTTGACAAAGAAGAGCCAAGTGCTTTAATGGGTGCTGCAGGATGCATGATGAAGATGGCTGAAGACGAAGAATTGTCTAAAGCATCAGAAAGTGGTACTTTGTCTGTAATGGAAGAAACTTGTCCTGATGGAGCTGCGGCTTTCAAAGAACTTACTTCTAAGTAATTTCTGAAGGATATAATTCAATTAAAAGGTCGGCATATTATGCTGGCCTTTTTTTATGGCTATAAAAACGAAAACTTCATCTCCTGAGGTAAATGATCAGAAGCTTGTCCGAACTCTGTTAGTACACGACTAGATTCATTTTTAATGCTTTTTGGAGTATAAAAAATATAATCTAATCTTTCATAAGGCTGATCAGATGTGAAAGTCAATTCATAATTTGTTTCCGGCAAATTGGCAACAGCAATATTATCCAACTTTAGAACTTCATTTATAGTGGCATTTTTGTGTGAAGGGTCACTATTAAAATCTCCTAATAAAATTACCGGATAATCCACTGCGTATTTATTGAAAATATTTACAACTTCTTTGGTTTGTATTAATCGAGTTGGTTTATCAAATGCTTCTAAATGCACATTAATTATAATCAATTCATTTCCGTAAATGTCTATTTTCACAACCTGCGCTAACCTATCTAGGTACATCATTCTTCTAAAAAACAACTCGTTTGCTACCCTACTTAGTACATTTCTTTCTTGTTGTATAATATCATAATTTGACAACACACTTTGACCAGAAATAACTTTCCCAAAATGACTTGAAAAAGGCCAATAAGGAAAAGGAACATCCCTTTCGTCCCAATTTACACATTGGGCTATGTTATTGAAACCAAGATCTGCAATTTCTAATTGTTGATTAATATTGAAACTCCTATCTGCATCAAAATCAATCTCCTGAAAGGCAATAATGTGAGGGTCTACTTTTTGAATATTTGACTTAACGGAATTTAAATTTTCATAAAACAGTTCTTTAGAAAGAGCTGTTTTATTATTCATCATTCCACTTAGGTACCCAATATTATAAGTAACAATAGAATAAATAGAATCTTTGGTACTTGGTGCAAAAAAATCACGAACTATAATTTTGGCATAATCGTCCTTTTTCAAATTTGGCATTGAAGCCCAATTATACCATGAAAGAATAAGTATAATGATTGTAAAACTGACTCCGAAAAAATACTTTACCAACTTCATGAAATAGCAATTAAACACAAAATATCAGTCGCTTTTTAACAATAGCGCTTTAATGAATGTCAAAAGTAAATATAAAAAACATACAATTATATTTAATATCTTTAGGCTTATGAGTAAAAGACAAGTAAAAATAGTTCCACCAGAAGTATTTAGCGATAATTTCCAAATAGTAGATAGAAAAGAAAAGGCGGTTGGTATTCCAGCCGTTACTTCTTCTATGAAGCATATTGCGGAAGAAATTGGCATGATAAAAGGACTTAAACTCATTGCTAAGATGAACCAAAAAGGTGGTTTTGATTGCTCCGGTAGCGCTTGGCCAGATCCTGACGACAAACGTTCTTCATTAGGAGAATACTGCGAAAACGGAGCAAAAGCCTTAGCAGAAGAAGCAACTACCAAAAGAGTAACCAAAGAATTTTTCGCACAGTATTCCGTTGAGGAAATGTCAAATTGGAGTGATTATAAAATTGGTAAAACTGGGAGACTGGAAGAACCAATGATCTTAAAAGCAGGGTCAAGTCACTATGAACCCATTTCTTGGGATGAGGCCTTTGCTAAAATTAGTACACAACTAAAGAACCTTTCCAACCCAAACGAAGCAGTTTTCTATACCTCCGGACGAACTGCTAATGAAACAGCTTTTTTATATCAATTATTTGCCAAACAATTAGGAACCAATAACCTACCCGACTGCAGTAACATGTGTCATGAATCTAGTGGAAGCGGCCTTTCAGAAACAGTTGGAATAGGCAAAGGTTCGGTCACATTGGAAGACCTGCATAAAGCAGAAGTAATTGTTGTAATGGGGCAAAACCCCGGGACAAATCACCCTAGAATGTTGGCTGCTTTGGAGAAATGTAAAAAACGAGGCGGAAAAATTATCTCTATCAATCCTTTGCCAGAAGCCGGTAACAATAATTTTACTGATCCGCAAAGTCCTATCTCCATTTTTAAAGGAGGAACACAATTGACTGATTTATTTCTACAAGTAAAAATCAACGGAGATGTTGCAGTACTAAAGGCTGTAATGATCCTATTGCTAGATGAGGAAAAGAAAGCACCTGGAACTGTCTTTGATTTAGATTTCATACAAGAATACGGAGCAGGATATGACGAATTAATTCAGCATTTAGAAACACAAGATTTAGATGACTTAGTGCATAAAAGTGGACTTCCGCTTTCAGAGATACA
>CAJYBK010000345.1 GCA_913064955.1 uncultured Flavobacteriales bacterium | reverse complement strand
CGTGCTAGCTGACAAATATGTTTTTTATGGACAGTTTGTTTTGGATGAATTTTTATTAAGTGAATACCGTAATAATAATGGTTGGTGGGCTAATAAATTTGCTACTCAAATTGGATTTAAAACATTTGACATTGTCAATATCAAAAACCTTTCTTTTCAAAGTGAGGTCAACTTCATCAGACCTTTCACTTTTGCACACAACACATCACTACTTAATTATGGACATCAAGGTCAGGCGCTTGCTCATCCACTGGGAGCAAATTTTCATGAGAGTGTAACAAGGATTAGGTATCAAAAAGAAAAGTGGTACTTTGAAGCCAAAATCATATACATAGATAGAGGCTCAGACTTTAATGACATCAGTTACGGAGGTGATATCTTTAGGAGTTATTCTGACAGAGATTCAGAATACGACCACTTTATCGGCCAAGGAGAAAGTCATTATGTTTGGTACAATGAACTAAAAGTAGCATATAATATTTATTCAAAAATGAATCTTAGAGCATTCGCTTCTTATGCTTTTCGATCAGATCATTCCGCTGCTGAAACTTCAAAACTGAGTTTATTCCAGGTAGGAATAACTTCCTCCCTTTGGAATACTTATAGTGATTATTAGGCATAAAAAAACCACACCAGATTAAAAAATCAAGTGCGGTAATATTATTAAAGACAAAAAGAGGTTTTTAAACCTGCTCGTCAAATCCTTTTTTCGCAAATTTTGCTTGTGCCATTTCAACACCACCCATTGTTGCCCAATAACCTACGTATCCCATTACAAATAGTAGTGGCCAAAATGCCATGAAGAAAAAACAGAAAAATACTATAAATCCAATAAACATATCTATTAACTTTGAGTTCTGAAATCAAAGGTAAAATAAAAATTAATATAAATGGAATACAGAATTGAAAAAGATACCATCGGAGAAGTAAAAGTTCCTGCCGATAAGTATTGGGGAGCACAAACAGAAAGATCAAGAAATAACTTTAAGATAGGGCCTGCGGCTTCAATGCCAATTGAAATTGTGCATGCATTTGCCTACCTAAAAAAGGCAGCAGCACACGCGAATTGTGAACTTGGCGTACTTTCTGCCGAAAAAAGAGATGCTATTTCAACTGTTTGTGATGAAATTACCGCTGGTAAATTAGACGATCAATTTCCTTTGGTAATTTGGCAAACAGGTTCTGGTACACAAAGTAACATGAACGTTAATGAAGTAGTTGCACACAGAGCTCATGAATTAGCAGGTAAAAAAATTGGAGAAGGAGAAAAAACACTACAGCCAAATGATGATGTAAATAAATCTCAATCCTCTAATGACACTTTTCCAACAGGAATGCATATTGCATGTTACAAAATGATTATTGACAATACAATTCCAGGTATCGAGCAACTTAGGGATACACTTCAAAAAAAATCAGAAGAATATAAAAACGTAGTGAAAATTGGCAGAACTCACTTGATGGATGCAACACCGCTTACCATTGGTCAAGAGTTTTCTGGATACGTATCACAACTTAACCATGGATTAAAGGCTTTAAGAAACACACTGGATCACCTTTCTGAATTAGCTCTAGGAGGAACAGCTGTTGGAACTGGTCTTAACACTCCAAAAGGTTATGATGTATTAGTTGCAAAGAAAATTGCTGAATTTACTGGCCTGCCTTTTATTACTGCCGAAAATAAATTTGAAGCGTTGGCAGCACATGATGCAATTGTTGAATCACATGGAGCATTAAAGCAAATCGCAGTCTCATTAAACAAAATTGGAAATGACATTCGAATGATGGCATCAGGTCCTAGATCTGGAATTGGTGAATTAATAATTCCAGCAAATGAACCAGGGTCTTCTATTATGCCTGGAAAAGTAAACCCTACTCAATCTGAAGCGCTTACTATGGTTTGTGCTCAAGTAATGGGTAATTACGTGGCTATTTCTGTAGGTGGTACACAAGGTCATTATGAATTGAATGTCTTCAAACCTATGATGGCTTCAAACTTCTTGCAATCTGCTAGGTTGATTGGAGACGCATGTCGTTCTTTTGATGAAAACTGTGCACAAGGAATTGAACCTAATCAAAAAAGAATTGATGAATTAGTAAACAACTCTTTAATGTTAGTTACAGCCTTAAATACAAAAATCGGTTATTACAAAGCTGCTGAAATTGCAAATACTGCTCATGCAAACGGAACAACCTTAAAAGAAGAGGCTGTACGTTTAGGTTATGTTACTCCAGAACAATATGATGAATGGGTAAAACCAGAAGAAATGATTGGCAACCTGAAATAATTATAATGCATTATTAAATAAAAAAAGACCTTTTAAAGGTCTTTTTTTATTTTAAGTTTTTGGCTTAACTAAGTTAATTATTTTAGTCAACAATGGAGACTAGAGAGTGAAATTGTCTACCCGAGCCCGGTATGGGACAAAGGCACTTCTGGATCTAGCCCGGCACCAGGGGAATAAGCCAGTACAACTAAAAGACATCGCTAACAGACAGAACATCCCGCTTCACTATCTGGAGCATATAATCGCCCCGCTGGTGGGCGCCGGAATAGTCAGGAGCATTCGCGGTGCT
>CAJYBK010000344.1 GCA_913064955.1 uncultured Flavobacteriales bacterium | reverse complement strand
TTTATACTAAGAGGATACGCTGGGACTGGAAAAACCAGTTTAGTAGGAGCATTGGTAAAGTCTTTGGCTGATTTTCAGATGAAGTGTGTACTATTGGCACCAACAGGAAGAGCAGCTAAGGTTCTCGCACTACATAGTAATAGGGATGCGATGACTATTCATAAGAAGATTTATTTTCGGGACCCTATGGGTGGAGAAAATGCCTATACTTTGGGTAAAAACCTTCATAAAAACACATTATTCATCGTAGATGAAGCATCTATGATTGCTAGTGGTTCGTTAACATCCAGTTTTGAACAAAGGGATTTGCTTGATGATTTAATGAGTTATGTTTATAATGGCTACAATTGTAAAGTCATGTTTATCGGGGACACAGCTCAGTTACCTCCTGTCGGTAGCCCGTACAGTCCTGCCTTGGAAAAACAATTCTTAGAGAGTGCTTACAGCATTCCATTTGGGATGATTCAATTGCGAAATGTAGTAAGGCAATCAGAAGGCTCAGGCATACTCCTCAATGCGACACAACTTAGGGTAAATCTATTGGAAGAAGACTTTAATGTAAAACTCAGCACGAATAGAACGGATGCTTTTTGGATTGATGGTTATACTTTACAAGATGAATTGGAGACAAACATCTCAAGATATGGCATTGAGAATGTAATTGTCGTTTGTCGATCCAACAAAAACTCCAATTTGTTCAATCAACAAATAAGGCACCGCATTCTTTATCACGAGGAAGAAGTGTCTACAGGAGATTTAATGATGATTCTTAAAAATAATTATCATTGGATCAGCCCTACCAGTAAAATGGCTTTTATAGCTAATGGCGACACAGTTGAAATCATGCGTATCATACGATTTGAGGAACTCTACGGCTTTCACTTTGCGGATGTCTCTCTACGTTTCGTTGACTTCCCAGATGAACCCGAATTTGAATGCAAAATTTTATTAGATGCTATCATGACCAATAGCGCTTCTCTTCCATGGGAAAAGCAAAACGAATTGTTCCAAGCCATTGAACTAGATTTCCAACACATCTCCAGCAAGAAAAAAAGAGCATCTCTAATCTTGAAGACGCCTCACTATAATGCCCTGCAGGTAAAATTTGCCTATAGTGTAACATGTCATAAAGCACAAGGTGGGCAATGGCCGGTTGTATTTATTGACCAAGGCTTTTTACCGCCAGAAGGCTTAAACCAGGAATACATGAGATGGCTTTATACAGCAATAACAAGAGCATCTGAAAAATTATACTTTGTGAATTTTAGTGAATTGTTAATGGGAGATAGTTTGGAATAATTACTAAAACCCTGTTTTAGTGGTACTTTTACTTTTGATTTTATTTTTCTTCCCCAATCCTATCGGACTTCCTACCCTGTCCATTGCACATCTAAAACCAATAGTAGCAGATGCCTCATACTGATTCTTAGTTCTTCTTTGATAAGGGTTCATCAAACTATTTTCATCCTTCCACGAAGCTCCTTTGATAATTTTCAATTCGTTATTCTGATAAGTAGAGTCTAGCATTTGTCTCGCAATTAAATTACCATTTCTTGCATTTATTCTTTGCCAAGGTGAGACATCTTGGTACCTAATGCTTCCTGGGAGGTCAATAATATATTTAGGTATTTCCTGTTTTAGATAACTTATAATTTCCAATTCAGACTCATCAAAGTTATTCTGTCTATAACTCGCATTATAATCTGCGAATACATCATTATATAATATAACCATATGCATATTGGCACTTTCCAGTTTTCCTTCTTTCTCATACTGCAAAGCTTCTTTGATATAATTATCCATAGTACGGAACAAATCATATTCAATGGAATCTATACCGTGTTTCTCTATCCTTAATACCTTAAACTCTTGCACAAACGATGCTACTCTTGCCAGATCATAAAATGGAACCGTTAATTTCTCCTCCACTTGTAAATCAGCATTTCTAATCGGCACTTGCGCCTCACCACCTACAAAAGGTGAAGTCTCATTGTCATATAATCTCTCTTCACTATAATATGAGTCCGACACCCATTCCTGTACATTTCCTGCCAGGTTATAAATTCCGTTGTCATTAGGTAAATAGGCATCTACAGGAGCTACTAAAAAACCATTAAATCTATTGAAGTCATATGATTTAACAAAATTACCCATTACGTCTTGCGCAGCTATTTTATACGATGATTGTTCTTGGGCATTAATTTCAGCATTGATGTTGTTGGCTACATATGAATACTCCCATTCTGCTTCAGTAGGCAATCTATATCTAGGCAATAAAATTCCATCTTCTCTTTTTACAATTCTAGTTCCTAGTTCGCCTCTGCCACCTCCCTTAGATGGATCTAAATCTGGCATTTGCCCTCCATATCGTAGGCCAGACTCATATTGTCCAAAGAGATAAGCTTCCGTTGTAAATGGCTCATTTTGCTGATTAGGGTTATGAACAAGAACGCCTTCTCTTATCAAGATAAATTCATTTACCCTATCGGTTCTCCAAGCACAATAATTGTTCGCTTGCATCCAACTAATGCCCACCACAGGATAATTCGAAAATGAAGGATGCCGCAAATAATTCACTTCCA
>CAJYBK010000343.1 GCA_913064955.1 uncultured Flavobacteriales bacterium | reverse complement strand
TAGTGCACTGGTTTTTCCAGGACCAGCGTAGACTCGAAGTATGAGGCCTACTGGGGAATTGGGGGAGTAAACAAATCTCGCAAATGCATTAATAGCCCTGGGTTGATCCTCTGTTGGAGGAAATCCTAAATGGTGAATTAAATAATCTTCAAATTTTTGATACATAACAATAGCGACTGCTACGAAAGTACTTATTATTTATGCTATTTTCTGTCATAGTTTGAAACAATACAAGTCAATACATTTTTATTATTTCAAGTAGTAAAGTCATGTTTAGTTATTTAACTTAAGGTTTAGTTCAGTTGCAAGTGATTGATAGATCGCACTTTTATTTCTGTTTAAAATGACTGTTTTATACTCCTTCCTCGATGTTTTAATTACAAAGTATTTTCGTCTTCTGGTTTTGATTAGTTTTAATACATAGTAAGAGATGAACTTTGTGTCACCGGAGATGCCAAATACAACCATTAAAGAGATTGCAATCAAAGATAAGATGGTATAGATCAAGACTAGATAAAAAAGTACTTTACTTAAAGTTGGGTAGGCTTCTAGTGCACCTGAATCAAGAAATGTAAGTGATTTATATATAGTGAAAATAACAAATCCAGTTAGGAGTATCCCCATTAATAATTTATGATACCAAAGGATTGGTGAGGTTTTAGACTCCTTTAGGATGAATACGTTTTTGATACTATCCAGTTTAATTTTTTTCTCGTCACCTTTAGCGTCAGTTAGAATAATGTGATCATCTTCTAGGTCTAAATTGCAGTCAGTATATTCCATTTTAGGTACTGATCATGAAGTCTTCATGAATAAGTGGCAATCCATTATATCTGAGCATTAATTGCACTGTTGCAATGACATCTTTTTCGCAGTATTTAATAATTCGGTCGATATCTCCCTCTTCATAAAAGACTGCTGCTACCTGACTGCCATCTATGTCATCTTTTGGAGTAGGAATATCAAAAATATAGGTCAGTAACTCTAGTGAAGTATAGTGTTTATAATCTCCAAATTTCCACAATTCCATAGTGTCCAAATGGCTGATTTCCCATGGTTTTTTACCTGCGATATTTAGCAAGTTTGGCAACTTTAACCCATTGATAAGCATCCTTCTTGATAGGAAAGGATAATCAAATTCTTTTCCATTATGAGCACAAAGCATATAGCCTGGCATCGCAAACTTTGTTTCTACCAGATCAATAAACTCTTGCAGCAATTCTTTTTCATCTGTTCCCGCAAATGATTTTAGTCTTATTTGTTGCTCACCATCTTTTTGAACAACCAATCCAATGCTTATACAAGCAACTTTTGCAAATTCCGAATAAATTCCGGCTTTTTCATATATCTGAGCAGGAGATATGCCTTCTCGTTCTTGCAAAAATCTGGTTTTTTTATTCCATAATTCTTTCCCTCTTTCGTCTAATTCACTGAAGTGATAAACGCATGGTACAGTTTCAATATCAATGAAGATAACTTTGGATAAATCGAGGTTGTTAAGCATAGTTTTTCTAATTGTTGAATCTCAAATTTATATTTTTTTCATTAAAAATCCTAAGATGTATAAACCACTTCCGCTTTTTCTCTCAGATTATAATTGTTAGCCATTACTTCGCCATACGCTCCTACACACCTGATCGCCATAATGTCTCCTCTTTCAGTTAAAGGAAGTTTTACGCGTTTACCAAAGCAATCACTTGATTCACAAATTGGTCCTACCACATCATAAAACTGATCAGATTCTTGGCTTTGTTTAGAGACGTTCTCAATCTTGTGATAGGCTTGGTAAAGTGCTGGTCTTATCAGTTCTGTCATTCCCGCATCGGTGATGGCAAAACTGGTTCTTTGTCCATTTTTAATGTAAAGCACTTTAGTTATCAAATCACCAATGCTACCTACCAAAGATCTACCTAATTCAAAGTGTAGTTCCTGATGAGGTTGCAGTTCCAAAAAATCATTGAAAATAGCAAAGAATCCTTCAAAATCAACAATAGGATTAATATCTGGTTGATAATAGTCAATACCAAGTCCACCGCCTACATTAATGTGATCTAAGAGTATGTTGTTTTCAATAAACCAATTCTGAATTTCATTGACCTTGATGCATAAACTTCGATAAGAACTTAAATCTACTATCTGACTGCCAATGTGAAAATGTAAGCCAGTTAATTTGATGTTTTTAGATTCTTGGATAACTTTTAGGATAGCGTCAAATTCCCATCTATTGATACCAAATTTATTCTCCTCTAATCCTGTAGTAATGTATTTATGCGTATTGGCATTCACGTTGGGATTAATCCTTAGGGCAATGGGCGCAATCTTACCTTTGATACTCGCCAACTCGTTGATTACTTCAATTTCTTGAATGCTTTCGCAATTGAATGTAAAAATGTCGTTTTCAAGTCCAATATTGATTTCTTCATCTGTTTTTCCAACACCAGCAAATGCGATATTTGATTTTGGAAAGCCAGAAGCTACCGCTTTTAGTATTTCATTACCGCTCACACAATCTGCTCCAAATCCCATTTTGGAAATACTATTCAAAACCTTGTCATCACAGTTTGCTTTCATAGCATAATGTACATGGTATCCATATTTGCTGGAAGCATTTTTAGCAG
>CAJYBK010000342.1 GCA_913064955.1 uncultured Flavobacteriales bacterium | reverse complement strand
TTTCTTTATCTATCCATTTAATCAACATTCTTTCCATCTCAATTCGTTACTTTTGTAGTATGTATTTAGGTTCTCTATCGCTTATTAATTTCAAAAACATCACAGAAGCAGATTTCTCATTTTCTGCTAATGTCAATTGTTTTTTGGGGAATAATGGAGAAGGGAAAACCAATATCTTGGACGCCATTCATTATTTGTCTTTTACCAAGAGTTATTTCAATGCGCATGATTCTCAAAATATCAAGTTTGAAGAACCCTTTTTTGTAGCACAAGGCAAGTTTTTTAATGAAGAAGATACCACAGATATTTATTGTGGATTGAAGTCGGGTGAGAAGAAAGCATTCAAGAAAAACAAAAAGAATTACACCAAATTATCAGATCACATTGGGTTGTTTCCTGTGGTAATGATTTCGCCTAATGATATTGGATTAATCCTAGACGGAAGTGATGCCAGAAGGAAGTTTATAGATGGTTTAATCTCTCAGTTTGATAAGGAGTATTTGCAAGTACTCATTGGGTATAATAGAATTTTTGCTCAACGCAATGCTTTGCTTAAGCAATTTATAGAAAGAGGAAATTACCAAGAGACATTGCTAGATGTGTTGGATATGCAAATGATACCATTGGGAAAGAAAATTCATGAAAAGCGCAAAGCCTTTTTGGAAGATTTTATTCCTGTTTTCAATACTTTCTATCAAGATTTAAGTAACGGCAAGGAAGAAGTCTCACTAGATTATCAATCGCAACTGACAGGTACTTCTTATGATCAGTTATTACACAATTATAGAAGTAGAGATTTAGCAGCGGCTTATACTACTCATGGTGTACATAAAGATGATTTGATTTTTACCATCAAAGGTTATCCGTTGAAGAAATTTGGAAGTCAAGGTCAGCAGAAGTCTTTTTTGATTGCTTTGAAATTGGCTACGCATTCTTACATCAAGAATAAGAAAGGTTATCCGCCAATTTTATTGTTAGATGATATTTTTGATAAATTGGATGATTTAAGAATCAACTTTTTATTGTCTATGATCAGTGAAGGGAAACTAGGTCAGACGTTTGTTACGGACACAAGTTTGGAGAAAGTTCCCACTATTTTAGAGAATCTAAAATTAGATTTTACCGCATTTGCCATTGAGGATGGTGCCATCAAAACCCAACTGAAATGAAAAGAAAGTCTAATGAAGAAAATATCAATGAAGTTTGGTTAAAATTAATCAAGTCTTATGGATTGGCGCGAAACTATGAGGAGTATCAAATTTCTCAAGTCTACAATAAATTGATGGGAAAAGCCATTACAAAATATACCGAAGACTTGCATTACAAAAACCATAGACTTCACGTTAAATTAACTAACGCAGTCATCCGTGAAGAATTATCCATGGGTAAAACTGCTTTCATGGAAATGATGAATAAGGAGTTGGGTGAGAAGTTGATTTTGGATGTAGTTTTTTCTTAAAGAGCAGATTAATCTTTTACTATAAAAACTCCTCCCCCTTTATCCCCCTCCAAAGGGGGAATTAAATTTTAATACTATTCATATTTGGACTGAAGACAACTCCCCTTTTGAAGAGTGCTGGTGGGAGGATAATTTAAAAACCTCCAAACAACAAGAAACTCCTTATCTAGGTTACTCTTTAATCACATAAGTCTTAGACATACTATCGTGCCAGCCAATTCCTTTTTCTCCTAAAAATGAAAATGCTTCGAAAGGAATTAACCTTGCTAGCGATCTTCCAATAATTTGGTTAGAAGTAGGTTTGTTTCCATGGTGATCAATTACTCGGGTTCCTGTTATCATTTTTCCGACAGATTTACCAGTAGCATTTTCCATGACAATAAAATAGGTAGTCACCAAAACCCAATTGATTAATGTAGGCCTGAAATCAAACTCAGTTGTTGGCGCAATAATGCCACCATAAAGGATGAAGTTGGTTAGGAAGCTCAAGGGTACTCCAACCAATATGCCGTCAATCATGGCGTTGGCAAATCGTAATCCTTTGGAAGCAACTTTGCTTTCAAAATCTTCTGTTTCGAATTGTTCTGAATCTAATAAGTCGTCATTCATATTTTTGCGTTTTTTAACTTTTGGAAAATCGAAGATATTATTTTGATATTATAAATAGTCTAACTTTGCAAAAAATTAATACTAATAAAATGAAAAAAGTTGTTTATACAGTTTTTGCTTTTGCCTTGTTGTTACAATCATGTGGTGAGCAAAAAGATGAAGTAAAAGAAGAAAACAAAACTGAAACTACTCACGAGGAAGAGGTTGTCGTTGAGGAAAAAGTAATGGTAGACGGATACGAATATTATGGTATCAAGGAGCTGGATGCTACAGGAGGTGTTTCTGTAGAAGAAATGATCGCTACTATTGATTCAACGGGTGCTTTTGAAGGAAAGATTAACACATCTTTATTTGGTGTATGTAAAAAAGCAGGATGCTGGGTAACAATAGACAATCCAGGAGGTGAGCCAATAAGAGTGGTTTTTGGAGAGCATGCTTTCTTCGTACCAGTAGATACAAAAGAAGGAAGAGAAGTAATCATTGAAGGAAAGGCCGTTATGGATACTACTTCAATTGAAATGCAAAAACATTTCTTAGATGATGCAAAAGAAACTG
>CAJYBK010000341.1 GCA_913064955.1 uncultured Flavobacteriales bacterium | reverse complement strand
AACCATTCAAAATCGGAGTATGCTTTATCGACAAGAAGAGTTGTTCCTGTCTGAAACTTCAGACTTTTAGCCACTTTAACATCATGTATATTTTTCTGGAGTCATCACAATAAAAGCTGGAAGATTTCCATCTAAATCAATGACTGTATGAACCTTCATGGCACATTTATCATGATGAAAACCTGCCTAAGTGGATAGATTTAAACAAAGGTTTATTGTTATTGAATCCATAGCTATTACCTTATCATTAAATTTGAACTTATTCTTGAATTCATGTTGTTGTGTCAGGCTTAATAACGGGTAAAATACATTAGAAAAAAGGATAGTATCCCGATTGTCGATTCAATAAAATATGAACTCACAACGATCTGAATCTCCTGTTTTTGTTCTTTTATTAAATTGATATAACGAACAATTGCCTGAAATAAATTAAAATTATAAAAAAAAGAGGCTAACCATTACGATTAGCCTCAATATTATTGAATACTTTACTGTTGATTATAGAAATGCCTTAACAAGACCAACTACAATCAATGCTGCGCCTGCAACTGCACATGCTATTCCACCGTAAAAGAAGTTCTTAGTTTTTCTTTCTAGTCCCCCAATTACTTGTTTTTCAGAATGAATCGTTACAATAAAAGGATTTTCTTTCTCAGTAGGAATTCCAATCATTGGAGTTCCATTTCTATCATGTAGTTCTCCAATTACGAATAGAGGAGTACCTACCTTGATGTTTCTTTCTAGCATCGAATATCCCTTTGACTTAAAGTCTCTACTTGATCTAGGACTGTATGTTCCAAAAGAAAATTCTTTAGTCCTTCCGGATGACTTAAATTGCTTGAATGATTGGTTGATTGTCAATTCAGAACCTTGGATATCAATTTCTACCTGACCAGAATTATCTTTTAAATAGAAAACTCCACCTTCCTCTACACGTCCAATCAACTCATTACCATCAATCCAGTTTTTAACAGTTCTTCCCTTGTCATTTTTAGTCTCAAGTAGCGTTTCATACTCATGTTCGGCTGAAGCCTCAAAGTAAACGCATTCGTCATTACTAAACTCTCCAATCAATGGTTCGTCTAATACAGCACTTGCATCAATTTTTACCATTTGAGAATAATGCCCTGTGCCTAATTCTTTAGATACACCTTCACAAGCTTCTACTGCAGTCTTAATATTTGATTTGTCAAAATACTTGACATTCAATAATTTGTCTTCCAGTTTTTTCTTGTAAAAAATAAGGCCTATACCTATTGCTACTAGAATGATTCCAAAAATCCACATAAAGTATTGTTATTTATTATTCAGTTGCAATGATTTCAAATTGCTCATCATATTGATCTGCAATAGCAGCAATGTTTTGAACTGCAGCAGAGAATTCATTTTTATCAAGGTTTTTACCAGCTAAA
Source organism: uncultured Flavobacteriales bacterium (assembly GCA_913064955.1). Lineage (GTDB taxonomy): Bacteria > Bacteroidota > Bacteroidia > Flavobacteriales_D > Parvicellaceae > Parvicella. The sequence goes on along the minus strand of CAJYBK010000341.1, from coordinate 1,237 downwards.
GTATAAGAGAACTTTACTGAGTTATCAACCGAAAGACCAAAACTTCCAAAAGGAATTGTGGCATTCATTCTCAATAATTCATCCAATTGTGCTTTAGATAAAGACACGTCTTCAGCCAAGTAAGAAAATACATCAACTAAAACATCTTCACTGTGCCATGGTCTTACAAGAATGTTAACCGTTACAGTTCCGAATGAAAAAGAATACATATCATCAATTTGAATAACTTCATCTTCATGAAATAATTCAGCAATGTAACCATCTATTTTTTTGTATGTTTCGTTTACTAGGGCCTGGTTCTCTCCCGTATGTAATAATTTAAATTTTGGCATTATTTTAATATTTTAAATGTTTTTAAATAGTCACACATAATGTGACTTTAGATCAGTAACCTTATGATTATTGATTCATCATTTCTTTCAACTTTGCTAGTTCAGCATCGACAGCTGTATTTGTTTCCAGAGCATCAAATTCATCATCTAATGCAATATCAACGTCAGCCATTTCAGTGAATGCTTCTGCTTCTGCTTCTTTCTCAAGAATTTTTTCTTCAAACTTATCGAAATTTGCAAATGCATTTTCGTTAAATCCACCGATGTTTTTAGCAATGTCAGATTGAGCTTCAGCATTTTTGCTTCTTGCAATCAACATAGATTCTTTTGCTTTTGCTTCATCAAATTTAGATTTCAATTTTTGTAATTGTCCTTTCAATTTGGTTGTAGTAGCATCTGCTTGCTCAAACATTCCATTATAATTGGCAAAGTTTTGATCTTCAATATTTTTCTTAGCCAAAGCTTTCTTAGCCAAATCTTCATTTCCAGCTTGTAAAGCAGCCATTGCTTTTTGTTGCCATGCTTCAGACTGTGCTTTGTGGAAATCTTTCTTTTTCTCCATTTGCTTGGTGTGAGCCATTGCTTTTGCCAATGCAGCTGTAGATTGAGTAATAGATTCTTTCATGTCTACTACCATCAATTTTATCATCTTTTCAGGGTTCTCTGCATTATCCAATGCATCGTTTACGTTTGACCTGAAAATGTCTCCAATTCGTTTAAAAAATCCCATTTTTCTTTTTGTTTAGTGTTATATGTTTCGAATATAAATAAAATTCAATTATTAACTTGAATTAGCAGCATAAAAAAAGGCATTTATCTACAGATAAATGCCTTTTAAGGACGAATGGTATGAATTGATTAATAATAAATCAATCTTCTCACTTTTGCAATGTGTTTAGCTAATC
>CAJYBK010000340.1 GCA_913064955.1 uncultured Flavobacteriales bacterium | reverse complement strand
TTTGAAAAAAGATACCTGGCAACTAATAACGTTCAAGCTTTAATCGAAGTAATGCCTTTAATAAGTGGAATGGAAGTAGGTAGACTTAACCCTATTCTGACGGTCTTAAATGGTTTAAGGTTCTCCAAGTCAAATTGGGAATTCGCAATTGGACCAACATTTAAATTAAAAACAGTAAGAGATGGGTACCTTTTAGATGACGGTACTTTCATTATTGGTCGTGACTGGGATGAAGATGAGATGGGCGTTGCTCCAGAAGATAAATTTAAGGAAGATGTATTGTGTAAAGATGGTCAAGTTAAAGGAGACCTAGGAATGATCATAGCCTTTGGAAAAACCTTTCAATCAGGTAGACTGAACATTCCTGTGAATTTATACTATCAACCTGGTGCTGAAAACAATATCATTGGTTTGTCTGTAGGATTCAATATCCAAAAAGAGAAATAATGAACTTCAAAATAATCATACTTATATTCTCTCTTACACTATTAAGCAATCTGTCTTATTCACAGACAGATTCGCTTTTAGGAAAACAAGTAACTGTCCACTTACACAAAACCAAGAAAACAGTTAGTGGAGAATATAGAAGTTATAAAAATAATCGTGTAACGGTTTTGTTTGATAATAGTTTACATGATTATTTCTATCCTGAAGTTAAACTCCTCCAATTTGAGGGGTTTAACCTTAGGTTTACCGAAAAAGGAAAGTTAATACTTGATTCTAGAACAACAATTTACAATTCCAATGGCTACGATGATGTATACGATGACCAAACTTCTCTGCCAAAAAGTAATCCCACAATAGTCAATACACAAAACAGTCAAAAAACACTACTGCTTACCGAAATAAATGGCACAAAAGAGTTTGCTATAAATCTGAATAAAAAAATCAAGGTAATACTCAATGATAAAACCGCGTTAAAATCAAATCAAACAGAAATTCTAAACGACTCAACGTTATCCTTTTATAACAAAGGAACCAACATTTACACTAATGTTTCGATAAGTGATGTTTATCAAATTAAGTGCGTTAAAGATCAATCCCCGGTAGTTACAGGCTTAGGTATTGCAATGATTGTTGTTGGTGTTTTTACTATTCCAACTTTAGTTGGGATTCCAATACTCTTGAGTTCAAAGCCTGTCCTGGGATATCGATCAAAAAACATGTTCTTTTGGAAACTCGCAATTAAGTAGCCTTACTCCTTTTTATCTTTTTTAAGTTTAATCTTGTACTCCTCCAAGTCTCCCGTTATTTGAATATTGACATACCTTATCTTTTTTCCCTCATCTGCATAGACAATTCCGTCCTCTTGATCGGGATCAACTTCCTCTCCTTGTTTCTTTTTAAACAATTTGGACGCACCTGCTTTTGAAACCATTTTCCAAGGCACTTTCAAATAATACTCATAGGTATAGTCCAAACCTTGGGTTCCTGACAACTGAACAAACCCTAGTGAGGTGTTAATGGTCATGTTTGGAATGTTTAATACTCCCTTATTAAGATCAATATGGTTTTGCAGGGTGTCAAAAATAATCTTAGCGACATTTTTGTCCGCAAAATATTCGGAAAGATATTCCATCGGGCCATAATTCTCCAACTTACCTGAAACAACACTAAAGTCTATGTGTATTTCACTGTCATCGATAATTGGAACCATGTCTGCATGCAAATGTATTTTACCCCATAAATCGCCACTAAGCGTCCCGTGAAGGTTTTCAGAAACCAAATGATCCTGTCCAAAATTTTCAAACTTAACCATCAGTTGATCGAGGTCAACTTTATCAAACCTCATCTTAGGACTAAAATAGATCAAACTAGGGTCCGAACCGTTAAAGTAGCCTGACATGGCAATACTTCCACTTGCTGCTTTGAGTGAAAGTGTATCTACATATAAATAATGATTAGGCTGTATTCTAAACCTTCCATGAAAATCCTTTAATTTATATAGGTGGTAATTCAAATTATCAATATCCAAATCTACCCTTAGGTTTGGGAATGGAATCTGATAAATATTAAATACACTATCATGTTCTTCAGGTGATGCGGCATAGGTTGGACCTGAAGCATCGTATGCAAACAATTCATCAAAATCCAATTTCGCAGATTTCAAACTAAAATAATTGTCCGTTTTCTTAACTAATGAGTCTGAACCATAATAGAATACCGCATTTACCAATAGGTTACTTTTACCTAGCGTTCCTTTAAAATCATCAACGGTTAAATGCTCATCTTGAATATGCACCCTACCTCCAAAATCCTCAAATCGCAGGTGATGCACCTTCATTTTTGATTCAAATCGATCTATTGTTGCATCCGTAGATTGAAGACCTTCGTTATAGTGAAGATCGGCAAATCCGTGAATTTTTAAATCATCAAATTCCTCATGTCGATAATCTTCTGGCACATAATTTTCTCCACCATAAGAGAACAAATCTTCAAGTTGAAGCATGTTGGAAGTAAGGTTGAACTCCACTTTTGTATCTCCTTTTGGGTGTTCTGCAAACCACAAGTCGTAATTGGATAACCCTCCACCAAAATGAAAATCGCTTTTATCAATCATTCCTGTAAAGTCAACCAACTGCATGTCATGTTCTCCAATAATAACATCTGCATGAAAATCATGAAAAATGTGAGGGTAATGCTTTAATTGGGCATAAAAATTATCAATAAA
>CAJYBK010000339.1 GCA_913064955.1 uncultured Flavobacteriales bacterium | reverse complement strand
GTTTGAGCAACCTGATTATGATAAATTAGTGAATGAAGTTCTTAAAGCATTAAAATAATGGACATCTTAAAACTATACAACGAATATAATAATTTCGGACGTTTTCTAAACATGACATACGAAGTAGAGGCTCCTGGCAAGGTTACCTATCAACTTAAAGTGACATCTGACTTGTTGGCCACGCCTTCTGCGGCTCACGGAGGAGCGATTGCTGGTTTTATGGATGCTATTGTAGGAGTTGCTGCTTTAAGCGCTGTAGTGCCTTTAAATAAAGTGGTTAGTACTATTGAATTTAAACTAAACTTTACGAAAGCTGCGCTTCTAAATGATGAACTTAAAGGAGTTGGAGTAGTTATAACCCAAGGCAATAGAATTCTTACAGTTAAAGGTGATATTTATAATCAAAAGAATGAACTTATTGCTACAAGTCTAGCAACTCTGAATGCCTATCCTATTGAGAAGAGTGGGATGTTGAAATAATTAAAATAATATAAAATACTTTTTAGCTTATATTTGTCTAAATTAATTAACTTGAGACATGTTCAATAAAGTCTTTATCCTTCTGACAATAAGTTTGTCATTATTTCACTCTTCTATCAACGCACAAAATGTTGGAATAAATACTGACGGGTCCATACCTACAATGATGCTTGATGTAAAGACATCACCTACAGCAGTCAGTGATGGTATTAGGATAAATAATCCTAATGCAGGAAACGGTGATGCTATTTTAAATTTTCAAAACAATGGTGTGGATGTTTGGACTATTGGATTTGATGATAGTGATGCTGATGCTCTAAAAATTGCAAACGGAGTCAATTTGACAACAAACACATACCTCAACATAGAAACAGATGGTAAAGTTGGTGTAAATACCACAGTTCCTAATACTAGATTCCATGTTAATGGTGCTGCCGCTGAGGATGTATTTAGGCTACAGGCTAGTGGTGCGACTAAGATGGTTATGGAAGCTGACGGTCAGATAGCTATTGGAGCATTTTTCTCTCCGGATGACCAAGTCGATATACGAGGGAATGTTCAAGTAGATCAAGGATATTTAAGAGTGGGCGCAGCAACAACCGCAGCGACAACAAGATACGGTACGTTTGAGATGAATTGGGACGAAGCCTTTAATTTTAATAGTTCTACTACACAATATCGCTCAATGGGAACTTTTGACGCGTTTTCGAAACACGGAAATACAAATATTACAGTCACAGGAATAGAATGGAATTTTGACGGCTTCCATCAAGACGGCAATGAGAGTCCAATTTCAGTATATATAACCTTAAATGATGGCTCAAATAATGTAGGTGCGATAGGCTGGAAAGGTTGGAATGGAGACGGAACAAATGGTCCAAGAGATATTAACTGGCAGTATATTGACAATGACATTACTCAGTTAATCACTTCAGACATGACCATTAAACTAAGAGTTGATGATCAGGACATTTCATTTGATGGTGATGATAGATTTTATGTAAATAATATGAAAATTAAGATTCATTACACCTATTCACGCGCTCTTCAATCAGGAGATATTGCTGCAACTGGACAAATTTATGCTCAAAATGTTTACAGCATGAATACTACCGGTGATGTTGCAGAAAGATTTGAAATAAATCCTGAAACGGAGGCTGGATTAATAGTGGCTCAAGTACCTAATAATAACAACATGTACGATTTAGCTACTCCTGAACTAGCTAGTTACTTGATTGGTGTTGTTTCGAAAAATCCTTCTGTAGTTCTTAACGAAGCTGGATACGGAGCTAAGATAGGACTGGTTGGTCGAGTAGATGTTAAAATTGATTCGAAAAGTGAATTGATTAAAGCAGGTGACCCTATAACAGTTTCGTTGGATAATCCTGGCTATGGTACAAAGGCAATTGGAAATTGTTACTTAATTGGTCGAGCAACAAAAAACCAAGAAAAAGGCTCAAATGAAACACAAATTTACCTAACACCAGGAGCTTTATATATACCTGAACTTTTTCAAAATCACAGTAAAAATGAAGGAACAGATGGTTCTGGTCTAGAAGAATTAAGAGGTGTCGAAAAAACAAAATCTAAAGGTAGTAGAAACTCTTTGGACTAGTTTAAAGTCATATGATCTGTTGATGCCAACTCTCTTGAACAGGCACCTCCCACTTATCAAATTCACCAACCTGAGTAATCATATTATTAAATACAATAGTGTTTGAATTAACTTTGTCGGCACTCAATAAATTTTGAAATTCAATCATTGGAACCGCTTCAATTTTACCGCTCTCATTTCTGAAGGCGATAAGCATTCTATCCAATAAACTGATGTTTAATTCTTCCTCTAATGCTTTGATTAATTTAACCTGAGCATCTTGTGCTCTTCCACACATACTTCCATCACAATCATCTGCTGCGATAGCAATAAAACGTTTGTAAAGAATTTTAATCGTTCCCTTCACACTGGCACCATGACTTTCCCACCCATGTAAGAAATTAGTAGCATAACCGTCTATAATGTTGATTTGCTCATTCGAGAATTCAACACTTGAAGTGTAGATCCAAATTTTATCAGTTGCTTTAAAGTTTTCAAACATATTATTGAATTGTAATAGGAAATTCACCTCCTACAAATTTATCACTATTATCATCTTCGATAAGAACATGCCAAACGTAATCTCCAGCATCTAAATTATCAAACTTTTTAGAAAAATAAATTGGATAAAAGTCCAGTCCACCAACATCTCCACTTAAGTCGCTCTGAATTTCATTGTATTT
>CAJYBK010000338.1 GCA_913064955.1 uncultured Flavobacteriales bacterium | reverse complement strand
ATCCAAATCCTTCTAGTGATATTTTTACTTTTTTAAACGTTCCAAAAAATACAAGTTTCTTTGTCTACGATAGTTACGGCAGATTAATGACTTCTAAGTTTCAGGACGAAGAGTCAACTGTTTTAAATTCGAGAGATTGGTCAAAAGGTGTTTATTTTGTGACATTCGAAAATGGAGATTCAAAAATTGTAAAGAAAATAATTAAGAAATAGATTAATAAAAGTTATGAAAAAAGGGAACTCCGTTGGAAGTTCCCTTTTTTGTTTTATGATTTATTTTTAACCTTTTTACTCTTGGTGGTTTTTTGAAGCATTTTTTTCTTCCGTTCATTCAGACTGTTCAGCATTTTCTCCGCTTCACCTGCGTCAATTCTACCTTTCTTTTGAAGACGTTCTATAGTCTGTTCTTCATATCTAAGTAGATGTCTAATCGCTTGTGTTGTGGATACCGATTCAAAGATGTCAGGGAAATTAGTTCGTAGATTCCTAACAAAAGATTGACCTTCAATTTTGTTTTCATTGATTTCCTGCTCAAGCGTTTTTAGATCATTTTCCGGTAATTCTTCGCTTCTAGCCATACTGTTTAATAGTGATAGACATTCATCTTGAGCACTAATGAATCCTACTGCAGAATCATAACTAGATTCCAATCTTCTCAATAGCAATTTAGTGCCTAATTCCTTGAATATCCCGAATTTCGAAAGTTTAATCATCCAAGAAGGAGCTTGCCATGATTGTTCCAAGTCATTTCTTTCAGCCAGCGAAACTTTACCTCCTAGATCTAGTAATTTGTCAATGTCTTCGATTAGAGCTGGAGCAGACTTTGGGTCTAAAGTTCCATTTTTAAATTGATGCCAATAACTGCTCTTTTCTTTTTCTAAAACTCTTCTTCTTCCTTCTGCTAAAGCGTTAAAATCTGCATCGTCAGTAATATGTACCACAGTTGGTTTGGAAGGTAGGTAGTACTGAAGTTCATTCCAGTCTGCCTTCTTAAGGTATCTATTACCTTTCATACGATTAATTTGTTTCTCACTGGTTTCATAAAGGTAATTGTTGGCATTTTGTTGCATCATTTTCTTGATAGGAGCAACATCGAGTAAGCCTAAGTAGTTAATTAAGGCTTTGATTGTAGTAGCGTTTACTAGTAGTGTTAGGGTAACTGTTCCCGCAATTAAGAATAAAAATTGATTTTTAATTTCTTCCGCTTCAATAACTGTAACTCCCATGCTTTCTGCTAGTGCAGAAGAGTCAATTCCAACTACAATCAATGCAAGTGCTAGTCCTATGGCGCCTCTTAGCGCACCGAACCACACTACAATGGCATCTTTAACTGGAAGGCCATATCCTGTTTTTTTCATAAATGGATAACATATGAAAATTACCGAGGCTCTAATAGCATGAATGCCTATGTAAATAACAATTAGCATTAAGAAATCATTAGCAGTAAAGTGCGTTCTAGCGGCTACTACTAATCCTACTATTAGGAATATAATACAATTGGCAATGAAGCCTGCTAGTTCCCAAAACTCGTGCATGAAGTGCTCCACTTTGGGAGATATTTTGGCTCTTCCCACTCCTCCTATCATTAACCCAAGTGATACTAAAGCCAATACACCGGACACATGAAGAAACTGCTCCGCTATATAAAAAGTAATATATGCAGCAGCAACAACTAAGGAGATCTCCACCATAGCGTCATTATCAACTTTGGAAATCCATTTAAGCATGATCCAACCAATGCCTAGTCCAATTGCTATACCTCCAAACGAGACGATTAGAAATTGAACTATTCCGTTCATGTCACTTGCATTTCCCGATAGTGCAGCAAAAAACACCATGAAAATTACAATGGCAGTACCGTCATTAAGTAAAGATTCCCCCTCTATCAATGTTCCCAATTTTTTACTCGCTCCAAGGTCTTTCAGCAAAGCAACTACGGCTACAGGGTCGGTTGCGCTTATCACTGCGCCAAACATCAAAGCAAGGCTCCAATTGCCCCAACCTTCTAATCCTAAATTGAAATAGTCCAATGCAAATACTAAACAAGCTGTAAGAACTAAAGCGAGCAGTATTCCTGGAACAGCAAGTATGATAGAGTTTCCGGCAGATCTTTTAAAGGTGTGCAAATCCATTGCAAATGCTGCTTCAAAAATCAGTATGGGCAGAAAAACATATAAGAGTAGATGTGGGTCGATATGAGCAGCGTTATAAAGTGATTTTCGTATGAAACTAACATCCATGCCTCCCCAACTTTCAAAAAATTCTAGCCTTGCGCCAACACCTAATAAGATTCCGATTACTAACAGTAGGGCAGTAAAGGGGATAGGTATTTTTTTTAGGAAATGTCTTGTTGCAGCACCAATAAATATGGCAATTATCACAAAAAACAACATGCTAGTATCTGTATGACCATGCTCTTCCTCATGATTATTTTCATGAACTTCATTATCAGTTGCTGTTGTTTCATGTATGTCTGATGTTTTTGCAGAATGATGCTCGATTTTTATCGAATCATTTTGAGCAAATGCAACAGTTCCGCACAACGTAAATTGAAGAAACAAAAGACTAATAAATAGTTTCATAATGGTATGTTATTAACTACATTTCACCGTAGTTGTTGATTTGTCTACAATGTAAAAATTATTCTTCAAAACTTAAAGTTTGGATTTAAATCTTTGTTGTTTTTTTCTTGTGTTATCTTTGCCGACTTAATAGATGATTTAAATGGCTTCTGGATTTTTTGTACTTCTTGACGATATTGCTA
>CAJYBK010000337.1 GCA_913064955.1 uncultured Flavobacteriales bacterium | reverse complement strand
ATTGTTTTAAACAACAGTTGAAATTTATCCTGTTCTTTAATTGAGTTTTGGGAAATTTTATTTTTTTGGTTGTTATTACTCATTCATTACTTTTTAAACTGGGGATAAAAAATAAATTATGATCTATTTTTGGGGATGATAAAACAAATATAATAATTTTAATATATTGGTTGTTTTTTTGCAAAAAAAAACGATATATACTAATTTCAATATATTGAAAATAATTTAAAAATACAAAAAAAAGTTCGTTGTATTTTTTAAGATTAAGGCTACAATTCGTAATTTTTTCCTTCAGAAGCAAATTTAAAGCCTAATTTTTCTATTTCTATTCGTTCTTTACTATTCTCTTGTAACGTAGGATTGGTATGGTTAAAGTGAATCAAAATTATTTTGTTTTTTGTTGCTTTCTTCTAGTTTTACAGAATTATATTTTGCTAGTTATAAACATCATCACTTAGAGGAACAACTTATCCTGCAGCACCATACCAACCTAACTATCAGATAATCAAAACATAGGTTACAGAAAACGCTGTTAAAAATCTAAAACTTTTACACAAGCATTTAAAACTACCACAACATGGAAAGTGTAACTTTCCATGTCTCGCTATAGTACATATTACCAACACCCATTTCAACTACTTAATTGAATGAGTGTTTGTTTTCGAAAACAATATTTGGCGTCACCAATTCAAGTGCTTACCCAACCTTGAGAAAGAGTTACTTTTTTTTTTAACCTTTAAAACCCAATGCCATGAAAACGCTTAACCTACAAACCGCTACCACCTTAATTTTAATCATCTTGATGAACGTATCCATTCTAGCTAATGGATTAGAATTCAGATTAAAAACCTACAGCTCCATTTCAGATTCTAGTATAATAAACAACAAAGAATTTCTTCCTATAAGAAAGGCAGCTGAATTCACAGAACTAGGTAATTGTAAAGATTACATCTTCGCCATGAAACTTCAAAATGAATTAGAAGAACTTGGTATTTCTGAATCAGAAATCGTAGCTTACTTCAATCACACACAAATCACATTAGACGATGCCTTTGCTATCTTGGATAATAGAAATGGACAAGAATTAGCATCCATTGATCAGCCCTACATGTCAGAAGAAGATATGGAAGCGGCCCTGAAAAGTGTCCAAAACGAAGATTTCTATTATACCGTTCAAATTGGAATCTCCAATGAAAACAACGTTAACAGTTTCTTTGACTTTCCAAAAACAATAGATGAAACCATTACCTCAAAAGGATATTACAGGTACACATTTGGAAAATTCTATACCATGAATGATGCTAAAGATGCACTTAACATGATGAAAGAAAACAAATTTGAAAATGCAGAAATCATAGCATTCGACAACCTGGAAAGAATACCGCTTGCATCAGCAACACAAAAAGAGGAAAGAAGACTTCAACAATCGTTAGCTTACCTTGAACAATAACATATCTTAAAAGCCTATTGAGTCAATAGGCTTTTGCACTTCCTAGTGTTTAAACATAAACCATATTCGTTCATTCAGTCAATCTCTTCATTGTATTTTTACGTTGAATAACTCAATCAACTTGAAAAAAATCATTGTCATACTTCTCATAGCCATTTGCGCCACACTTGGATTCTGGGCGTACTCCTCTTTACAGGATAAAGCTTTTCAATCTAAAAACCCAATTGAAGTTGTTCCATTGAATGCTGCTATTATAATTGAAAGCAATGATATTAAAAAAGCATGGTCACGTTTATCCGAAACTAATTTAGTTTATGACGCATTGCTTAGTAATGACTCATTTAAACAACTAGACAAACTACTCCATTCGATAGATTCTTTACTAAACACTAAACAAGAAACATCATCTCTTTTAGACCAAAAACCTAGTGTAATATCACTACATCAAGGAGATGGCATACAATTTTTTGCCGCAACAAACGGTAATCAAAACACAGCAGAAGAGATCATGAGTTTAATCTCCATTTACAGCCCACCTAAAGAGATTGAGATTAACAAAATTCGTGTATGGCAATTTACTCTCAATGAAAAAACGTATTTCCTAACACATCTAAAACCATTTATTATCTTTTGTTCTGACGCTACTTTAATTGGTAACAGCATTGCTCAGATAGCTGACAACAAAAACTTACTACAAGACACAACTTTTGCCAACATAAGAACCTCTCAAAATAGTAATTTAGGTGTTCAACTATACCTCAATGGACCAAGAGTTGGAGGCTTGTTTTCACCATTCATTAGTAAGTCTACCGCTGAATCAATGCAATCTAATCAATTCCTCCCAACTTGGATGGCACTAGATGTCAATGAAAAGTCAAATGCATTAATCATTAATGGCCTTAGTACAGAAGATGCTGCCAACAATTTATTCTACAATGCTAAGCAGCAAGAATCAAAGTCCTCGAAATCACTATGGTTACTTCCTACCGATTTATTAAACTATCAGCGAACTTCAGTTTCCGATGCTTCTAAATTTATCCAAACCAATAGTATTGCAGATTTGGAATTTGAGGCTTCTCAGTGTGAATGCGACCCAGTAGCTACAATTTCAGATTGGGTAAAAGACGAAATCATTCAGATTACATTTGGCAACAGTACAGAACAAGATAACGCCTATTTAATCGGTTGCTCTGGTGTCTCCAACCTTACGGGTACTCTTACAACATTTGGACTTAATGATACTGTCTTTAAGAACGTTTATGGAACCGATATATATATGATCAATAACATAAAATTTATTAAGATTTACGTCATTAACTACAC
>CAJYBK010000336.1 GCA_913064955.1 uncultured Flavobacteriales bacterium | reverse complement strand
CAATTCTCCTCTTCATAAATCCTCAAGTTCTTCCAACTTATCAAATTTAGGTTTGATAGTTTTTTCTAACTCTTTGTCCTCTTCCATTTCGTCTTCGGTTTTGTCTCCAATAGTACTTAAAATATCATTGGCAATTACAACAAACCCATCAGCGCAACCACATGCGTCTTTTACGTTTGCTATATCAAAATCTTCCGCTGAAGCGCTTCCACAAGAACTCATTCCTAAACCTGCTACAATCGATAATGCTAATATTACTTTTTTCATTTTTTATAATTTTATATGAACAAATATCTGAATTTCAAACTTATAAAACAAAAAAGGACAACGTTATATAAATTCTGAACAAAGAATGTCAGCCGATTTCCTATTCAGTGCATTAAATTTTGGAAGTGTTTAATCTTCAGAATTTTAAATTTATTATTTGCTTTAAGAATAAAATTAATGAACTGTTGATTTTGACTTAAAACAAACTCCCTTGTCCTTCTTCTTTTTTAATACCTTCTTCTCCTCCAATCAACGCTAAGAACTCCTTTTCAGAAATCATTTTAATACCTAGGTCTTCTGCTTTTTTCAATTTGGCAGGACCCATGTTTTCGCCACAGATGAGGTAATCAGTTTTGGAGGAAATCGATGAGCCTGATTTACCTCCGTTTTGCTCAATCAGGTTTTTGATGTCATTTCTAGGCATTTCAAAAACACCACTAACTACAATGGTTTTACCTTCTAGCGCAATACCTACTGCTTGATTTTCATCTTCACTTAACTCTAGTTGCAATCCTGCATTCTTTAGTCTTTCAATGATGGATAGGTTGTAGTCATCCGCAAAGAACTCCACTAAACTTTCTGCAATTCTCTCGCCTATTTCGTCTACATTGATTAATTCCTCCAATGTTGCGTTCTGAATATTTTCTAAAGATTTAAAGTGTTTGGCTAGTTTCTTTGCAACTGTTTCTCCCACATATCTTATTCCTAATCCAAATAGAACTTTGGCAAAGCTAACTTGTTTTGATGCCGATAGTCCATCAATTAATTTATTGGCCGATTTCTCCGCCATTCTATCCAATGGTAGTACTTTTTCAATGGTTAAATCATACAAGTCGGCAATGTTAGTGATTAAGCCTGCTTCAAAAAGTTGATCTACAGTTTCTGCACCAAGGCCATCAATGTTCATCATCTTACGACCAATGAAGTGTTCTATTTTTCCTTTCAGTTGAGGCGCACATCCTTTGTCATTGGGGCAATAGTGTTGCGCTTCTCCTTCTTTTCTAATTAAAGGCGTTTTGCATACAGGGCATTGAGTGGGATAATTTACAGGAGTAGAATCTTTAGGCCTTAAGTCTAAGTTCACACCAATTATTTTTGGAATGATTTCGCCTCCTTTTTCAACATACACTTGGTCTTTTATTCTGATGTCTAATTTCTCTATTTGATCTGAGTTGTGCAGACTTGCTCGTTTTACGGTAGTTCCTCCCAACTGAACTGCTTCCAAATTGGCAACTGGTGTAATCGCACCCGTTCTTCCTACTTGGTAATCTATGGACTCTAGCGTGGTACACACTCGTTCTGCTTTAAACTTATAAGCAATGGCCCATCTTGGGGATTTGGCAGTGAAGCCCAATTCATTTTGAATATGATAATTATTGACTTTGATAACAATACCATCTATCTCAAAAGGGAGGTTTTGCCTTTCCTTATCCCAATAATCTATAAATGCCATTACTTCATCAACAGATTTGGCTGTTGCAATGTATTTATCTTTAGATTGAGGAACTTTGAATCCCCAAGTTTCCGCATCTTTTATACTTTCAAAATGTCCATTTGCGATAAGTTTATCTGCATAAACTTGGTATAAATAACAATCTAATCCTCTCGATGCAACTACTTTGGAATCTTGCATTTTAATGGTTCCAGAAGCAGTGTTCCTTGGGTTAGCGAATAGAGCTTCACCTGCCGCTTCTCGTTCTTCATTTAATTTGTTAAATGCATCCAACGGGAAAACAATTTCTCCCCTTATCTCAAAAAAATCAGGAAAAGATCCGTGTAATTTTAAGGGAACAGTTCTAATGGTTTTTACGTTGGCAGTAACTTCTTCTCCTTGTGCCCCATCTCCTCTGGTTACTGCCTTGGTTAATTCGCCATTTTCATAGGTGAGAATAATAGCTACACCATCGTATTTTAATTCACATACAAAGGTAATGTCGCCACCGATGGATTTCTCAATTCGTTTTCCAAATTCCTCAATGTCTTCTCTAGAATAACTATTACTCAAAGAAAGCATTGGATATTTATGTGCAACGGTTTCAAATTTCTTAGTAACATCTCCTCCCACTCTTTTGGTCGGGGAGTTAGCATCTGCTAATTCTGGAAACTGTTCTTCCAGTTTTTGAAGTTCCTCCAAAGCCATATCAAAATCATAATCACTTACAGAAGGATTACTTAATACATAGTATTCGTGATTCCACTTATTCAGTTTGTCGCTAAGTTCCTGTATTTTCTGCTTTGACATGGATGATTGATTTTGAGTTTCAAAGATAGGGAATTGGAGTTAAAATAAAACGCATATAATTGCGTTTATGAAAGTAAATTGGTAAATTTAATTTTTCGGAGGTCTCCAGTGAAGAGACTACTTTTTAATTTATTAGCGATAGGGCTACTATCAACATTAATTAATGCACAAAGTTTAAAAAATGGTTCAGTAGTTGAGTCAAAAGATGAAATTAGTTGTTCAAGTTTTGGAGACATGCAATTTGCAGTAAAGGGTATGGCAAAATATCAAGGTGTTGAACTAGGAGCAGCAATGTTTAGTGGCTGGATG
>CAJYBK010000335.1 GCA_913064955.1 uncultured Flavobacteriales bacterium | reverse complement strand
AAAGATGCCAATGCAATGATTGGTCATTTTGGTCTTGGGTTTTACTCCGCTTTCATGGTTTCAGAAAAAGTACAAATTCAAACACTCTCATATAAAGAAGGTTCAAAAGCTGTCCAATGGGAAAGTGATGGCTCACCGACATTTACTTTAGGAGAAATTGAAAAAGCTGATAGAGGAACAGATATCATTCTTCATGTAGGTGAAGATTCTGTTGAATTCCTAGAAGAAGCTAGATTGTCAGAAATCCTTTCTAAGTATTGTAAATTCTTACCAGTTGAAATTAAATTTGGTACACGTAAGACAATGGTACCGGTTGAGTCTGGAGAAAAAGACGAACAAGGAAACGTAAAGAAAGAAGAAAAAGAGATTGAAAACATCATCAACAATACGCAACCTACTTGGATTAAAAAACCAACTGATTTGTCGGACGAAGACTACAAAAACTTCTACAACGAATTATATCCGTTTACGGAAGATCCATTGTTTCACATCCACCTAAATGTGGATTACCCTTTCAATTTAACCGGAATACTTTACTTCCCTAAGTTGAAAAACAACATGGAAGTTCAAAAGAACAAAATACAGTTATATTCAAATCAAGTATTCATCACTGATTCTGTGGAGAACATCGTTCCTGATTTCTTGACTTTGCTTCATGGAGTAATTGATTCTCCTGACATTCCTTTGAATGTTTCGAGATCTTATTTGCAAGCAGATAGCAACGTAAAGAAAATATCAAACCACATTAATAAAAAAGTGGCAGATAAGTTGAACTCCATGTTCAAAGATGATCGTGAGGACTTCCAAACTAAATGGGATGACATTCAAGTTTTCATTCAATATGGAATGCTAAGTGATGACAAATTCTTTGACAGAGCAGAGAAGTTTTCATTGTTAAAAAACACTAAAGGTGAATACTTTACTTTTGAAGAATATAAAGAAAAAGTAAAAGCGACCCAAACTGATAAAGACGGAAAACTAGTTTGCTTATATACGCACGATACAGATGCTCATCACTCCATCATTGAAGATGCCAAAGAAAAAGGATATGACGTTTTAATTATGGACAGTCCTCTAGCAAGTCACTTGATTCAAAAATTAGAAATGAAATTGGGAGTTAGTTTCTCAAGAGTAGATGGAGATACTTTGGATAAATTGATTGCAAAAGACGAAGTGATTCCTTCTAAACTTTCTACGGAAGAAGAAGAAAAAATCAAACCAGTATTTGAATCACAAGTTGAAACTGGTAAATTCACTGTTATATTTGAAAGTTTAAGTGAAAAAGATAAACCTGTGATTATTACACAAAGTGAGTTCATGAGAAGACTTAAAGAGCAACAAGCACTTGGTGGCGGAGGAATGCACATGATGGGCAATATGCCAGAAATGTACAATTTAGTAATAAACAGTAATCATCCAATAGTAAGTAAAATACTAAATGAAAAGGATGATGATAAAAAGAACTCCTTGACAAAACAAACCATAGATTTGGCCATGCTATCTAATGGACTTTTGAAAGGAGAACAACTTACCAAGTTTATAAACCGAAGTTTGGAACTGATAGATTAAAAAAAGAAAAAGCGGCTTCTAGAAATAGAAGCCGCTTTTATAATTAATATTAAATCACTTTTTTAAGTGTAAGCGTTTTTTGAAATAATTACTTTATTACCTTTTACTTCAATTTTCCAAGAATCATCAAAGATTTGCGGAAGATATCTTTGGTAAAGTTTAAGTCTTTTTGTTGGAAACTCAGCGTCTTCATCAGCACGTGGCTCGCCAACAAATTCATAGGTATTGATATTGGGATGTAACGATTTATAATGCTTAAAGATTACTACAATCGTTGTCATGACGCGAAAAGCTTCTCCCCTATTTGTCATAGCATATTCTTCACCTTCAAATTCCTCATTAAGCACACCAAAAGCAATTGAAACATAAAGTAAGTTATCCTTTTTACGCGCAAAACGAACTTCATACTCCAAATCGCTGTCTGTCGTAAACAAAAAGACGTTTCCAGATGGAATAGAAGGGTAAATAATTTCGTAAGGTGTTAATGCCATGCAGAGGCAAATGTAAAAAGAATAGAATAAAAACAAATTAAAAAAATAGGTCAATGCATATAAATTTTGGTCTTAACAGTATTTTAGGTGCTTTCGGAGGATATCTTTTCACCGGTCATTGGCTAGGTGCGTTGATTGGTTTCTTAATTGGAATGTACACGGATTCCAATCAAAGAACTGCTCAAAACACCTCACAAAATGGTCGTTCGAGAGGTTTTGGGGGTGGACAAAGTTACCAGGGTAATCCATTCAACCAACAATCTTTGCAGCATGAATTCTCTAGATCATTGTTAGTTCTATCTGCTGAAGTAATTCGTGCAGATGGGAAAATATTGAAATCTGAATTGGAATTTGTGAAACAATTTCTAGTACAGCAATTCGGGCGTACTCTAGCTCAAGAATATCTTTTGCAATTTAAAGAAATATTGAACGGACCGATTAACATTACAGAAACATGTGCTAAGATTAATCGAATAATGAAACCTTCTCAAAGGTCCATGCTTTGTCAGTATTTATTCGGTATAGCACAAAGTGACGGAAATGTTTCAAAACATGAAATTGATGCCATTACCAAAATTGCTCAATTACTTCAAATTTCTCAATATGAATTCAATCAATTGAAATCTATGTTTTGGAAGGATGCGGCAGATTCATATAAAGTATTAGGATTAGATAAAACTGCAACTGATCAAGAATTAAAAAAGGCCTATAGAAAAATGGCTGTGGAACATCACCCTGATAAAGTAGCAAGTTTGGGTGAACAACATCA
>CAJYBK010000334.1 GCA_913064955.1 uncultured Flavobacteriales bacterium | reverse complement strand
AATTTAGACTAAATGGGTATTAGTAGCATTATTTTCCTAGTATTATTTTTAGGTGGATTCACATTTTTTGCTTTGCAAATCAAAAGAATTGCCGGTAATATAAAAATGGGGAAACCGGTAAACAGATCTGATAAGTTTTCAGAGAGGTTAAAAACAATGACTTTGGTGGCTTTAGGTCAAAAGAAAATGTTTCAAAGACCAATCCCAGCATTACTGCATTTATTTATCTATGTGGCTTTTCTATTCACACAAGTAGAATTGATTGAAATAATTGTAGATGGAGTTACAGGATCGCACAGAGCTTTCTGGCAACCTTTAGGTGGGTTTTATACATTGGTAATCAGTATTATTGAGGTATTGTCATTTTTAGCATTGATTGCAACATTTTCTTTTTTGGCAAGAAGAAACTTATTGAAGATTCCTAGATTTCACATGAGTGAAATGACAGGATGGCCTAAGTTGGATGGGAATATTATTCTATACCTTGAATTCTGTTTAGTGATGTTTATATTCTTAATGAACGGAGCAGATGAAGCATTGTATCAAGCAGGACATTCACATGCTGCAGGAGCGGTTGGAGAAGGTTCTTATGGTTTTGCTTTAAGCAGTCTTTTCGGAGGAGCATTATTTGGAGGAATGGAAACGTCTACTTTAGAACTATTAGAAAGAATAGGGTGGTGGGGTCACATAATCACTGTGTTAGCATTCATGTGTTACCTGCCTTTTTCAAAGCATTTTCATATTTTCTTGGCATTTCCAAATACGTTCTTTTCGAATTTAAATGCGAAAGGACAATTCACCAATTTGGCATCTGTTAAGAAAGAAGTTGAAAGTATGTTTGATCCAAATTTTGATCCGTACGCAGCACCACCTGAAGGTGAAGTGGCAGAGGTTGGTCGATTTGGGGCAAAAGACGTGGAAGATTTGACATGGAAACAATTAATGGATAGTTACACTTGTACTGAATGTGGGAGGTGTACATCGGCTTGTCCGGCAAATCAAACTGGTAAGAAACTTTCTCCAAGAAAAATCATGATGGATACGCGTGATCGACTAGAGGAATTATCTGCATACAAAAAGAAAAATGGGAAAGATGCGCATGATGGTAAGTCATTGGTTTATGATTTTGTCCTAGAAGAGGAAGTCTGGGCATGTACAAGTTGTAATGCATGTGTTCAGGAATGTCCTGTTAATATTGATCCATTAAGTATACTTGTTGATTTGAGAAGATATTTGGTAATGGAAGAATCGAAAGTGCCTTCTGAACTAGCAGGAATGCTTACAAATATTGAAAATAACGGTGCACCTTGGCAATACGCTACAAGCGATAGATTGAATTGGGCTAAGGAAGATTAAAAATTAAGTGCGAAGCGCTACTAACTAAGAACTAAAAAATTATGTCAGAATTATTAAATGTACCTACAGTCGCAGAGATGGTTGCCAAAGGGGAATCTCCAGAAATATTGTTTTGGGTTGGTTGTGCTGGAAGTTTTGATGACAGAGCAAAAAAGATCACAAAAGCAGTTGTAAAGATTTTAAATAAATGTGAAGTAAAGTTTGCGGTGCTTGGAACTGAGGAGTCATGTACGGGTGATCCTGCCAAAAGAGCAGGTAATGAGTTTGCCTTCATGATGGCTGCGATGCAGAATATCCAAGTGCTAAACGGGTATGAAATCAAAAAGATTGTAACTGCTTGTCCTCACTGCTTTAATACGTTAAAGAATGAATATCCAGAACTAGGAGGGAATTATGAAGTTATCCATCACACACAATTGATCAACGGACTTTTGAAAGAAGGTAGATTGAAAGTAGCTGGAGGTGGAGATTTCAAAGGAAAAAAAATTACTTTCCATGATCCATGTTATTTAGGAAGAGCAAATGATGTTTATGAAGCTCCTAGAGACGTTCTAAGCAAGTTAGATACCGAATTGGTAGAGATGAAACGCTGCAAGACAAAAGGGCTTTGCTGTGGTGCTGGAGGTGCTCAAATGTTCAAAGAGGCAGAGAAAGGTGATAAAGAAGTGAATGTAGAAAGAACTGAGGATGTTTTGGAGTCAAAAGCAGATTTCGTTGCAACTGGATGTCCTTTCTGTAATACAATGATGACCGATGGTGTGAAGCACTTCAACAAAGAAGGAGATGTGAAAGTAATGGATGTTGCAGAAATGATTGCAACAGCAGCAGATCTATAATCTAAAAGCAAAAGCATGATAAAATATTTATTACCCCTAGTATTTCTAAGTCTTACTTTGTTGTCTTCATGTGAAGTAACAATTGGTGATTCTGATAAAAAATCCGAAAAAGAGGTTAAAAATGGCTTCTCTTATGACAAGAAAAAAGTAACCATTAATGGCTTGGAAGAAGTGGTGGATAACAAAATCACTGCTGGAGAGTATTTACTATTTGAATTTGTAGACGTAATAAATGCTACACAGAAAGATGGTTTCCAACATGTGGGAATTTCTATCGTCATAAAGGATTCAGAAGGTATTGTTTTAGAGCAAGCGGATGACCTACTCGGCAACATTGAACAGCAAGATATTAATCTAGATTATTATAAAGCGTCATATGGGGTGCCAATGGATATGATAGGTAAGGTGTTAGTTTTTGAATATGCTCTTTTTGACAAATATGGAACAGTAAAATACGATTTTAAGGAGACATACGAAGTTGTTGATCAGGCCCCACCTGTAACAAAAGGTATTACCTTTAACACTAATTTAGAAGGTGTGGATCTTATTGGACAGGTAGTAAATGATAAGTTTCAATATGGCAAATCTCCTACAGAAATTGAAATAGGTGATGAGGTATATTTTTATATTAATGGTGTAAAAGGATTTAAGCTTTCAGATAATGT
>CAJYBK010000333.1 GCA_913064955.1 uncultured Flavobacteriales bacterium | reverse complement strand
CTTTGATGCTTCTTCTTCTGTTGAAGAGATCGTTGAAGGAAACGTAACTGTTTCTCAAAACTATCCTAACCCATTCAATGGTGTAACTTCTGTTAACTATACTTTAACTTCTAATGATGAAGTAATGGTACAAATTACAGATGTAACAGGAAAAGTAATTGAAGTAATGAACGAAGGTGTTAGAACTGCTGGTTCTCACGTGTTAAATATCAACAGCAACAAATTAGCTGCTGGTACTTACTACTACACTATTTCTACTTCAAATGGAAAAGTTACTAAAGCAATGAATGTTACTAAGTAATATTTAGAGTTTAGTTTAAAACTATATAGAAAGACCGTTCCTTCATTGGAGCGGTCTTTTTTTTGTGCCTTGTTTTTTTCTTTGAATATAATAATGTAAATTAGTTAGCATCAAACTACCCGTTATGAAAATAATTTTACCATTTTTAATTCTACTTTATTCATATAGTACTATTCATGCGCAAGTTGTTTGGAGTAATGAATGTGACAACGCATCAGACTGGACATTTAGCAATACTTCTTCTCCTAATCTCGATTGGCAGATTACTACTTCTGTTAATTCTGCACCTTTGGCTGCTTATCAGCCGCTTGGTTTTACTTCAGTTAGCAACGGTTTTTTTATCATAGATTCAGATGCTGCAGGCGCAAGTGCCGCGCAAAACGCAAGAGTTGAAATTGCGACTCCCATAGATTTAACCGCAAATGAACACATCTTATTGACTTTTGAAAATGCAGCACAATCTTTCTCAGATAAACGAACTATTGAAGTCTCAGGAGATAATGGTGCAACCTGGACTGAATATGTGGTGTCTTCAGATACCAATCATATCTTATATGCCACAGAGAATCCTTCAACTTTCACCGTGGACATTAGCGCAGTGGCTGGAGGACAATCACAAGTGTTAGTGGCTTTCATCTATGAAGGAGGTAATGACCATTTTTGGGCTATCGATGATGTGAAGATTATCCAAAAGGAAGCGAATGATTTACAGTTGGATCAGATTTATTTTGGGAGTATAGGGAATTTAGAAGTTCCTATTAATTATCATAGTGTACAATATGGCAATCATAGTGATAATATTGTTTTTGGAGCGGTAATATCGAACGCTGGTAGTAATATGCTTTCAAATATTAAAGTGTTTTTAGACTTAAACAATGGTGGCTTTCAGGATACGATATCTGTATTTAATCTGCAATCTGGAGACTCTGATACACTGTTTTTTACGAAACCATTTAGCAACATTGATTTTAGTATCGGATATAATTTATTGACAATTAATTTAGAATGTGATAGTGTAGAGAGTAATATGTTTAATAATGTTGATTCTGTTATCATTAATAATAATCTAGGCTATGAGTTGTGGCGTTCAGAGCAAACTAATTCAGGTAAAGTATATAATTATGGAGATTATGTAGAAATGGGGCTGCTGTTTGATAATTACGCTTATACTTCTTGGCCCGCAAACGGAGTAATGATAAAGTTGGATCGGTTAACATCAGAGTATACACTGGTATATCCAATACTATATGAGTTAGATACGATTAATAATGAGTTTAATTTTGTTATGATTGGATACGACTATAACATTACTAATGCTGACATAAATTTGGAATCAATTCTAATGTTAAATTTTAGTTCTTCTATATTCTTGGACTCTAACAAAACTTACCTCGTTGCTGTGGGGTCTTATGGAGGTAGTAGTAATAATGACCTTGTACTCAAGTCGGATAGTTTTGTTGAGGAGGGAACTGCTTTTATTTATGATTATGACAATTCTTTGTATTGGGAAACGCTAATTTCTAAACCTTTAATTGCATTACACTTTCATTATGATGAGATAACAGAAAACTCTTCCATCACCTCCATTTCCAACTTCCCTAATCCAGTTTCATCTTTTACAACTATAGAATTTAAAAATTCCCAATCGGAAGATTTCGAATTACAAATAACTGATTTGCAAGGAAAAAAAGTCCACACTCAAAACCTAGGAAAAATAAAACCAGGGAAACACTTAATAGAGTTTGATGCTAGTCAATTACCTTCCGGAACCTATATCTACTCCATTGGAAATGAAAACGGAAAAGCATCTAAATCTATGATGGTATTGAAGTAAAAAAAAAGCCAATCTAATTTAATAGAATGGCTTTTCAATACTTGTATGAATTGTTTTTACAATTCGATTTCTTCGTTTTCTGCATCTACAAATTTGTAGTCCAAGAAGGGTAAGGTTGTTAATCCTTTTACCGTAATCCACTTCTTAAATTTTAAGAACCATGTTCTCTGAATGCTTTTCATACCTTTTTTCAAGTATGCTTCAATGAAAGGGTGAACAATTAAAGTGATGTTCTTTTGTCCTACTTGTTCCACTAGGTACCTTACATTGTTTTCAATTTCGTCAATCAAGAGGATAGAAGCAGTAATTTCTCCTGTTCCAGCACACGAAGGGCAAACCTCCGCAGTTTTGATATCTGTTTCGGGTCTTACACGTTGTCTAGTCAACTCAACTACTCCAAATCGCGTAGGAGGTATGATGTTGTGTTTTGCTCTGTCTGTGGACATGTGTTGCTTCAAAGTCTCATACAACTTTCTGTTGTTTTCCTTTTGATGCATGTCAATGAAATCAATTGCAATGATTCCACCCATATCTCTCAATCGCATCACTCTTGCAAGTTCTTCGGCTGATTCTAGGTTGACCGCTAGAGCATTCTTTTCTTGAGAATCTCCTTTTACAGATCTGTTACCAGAGTTCACATCAACAACGTGCATTGCTTCTGTGTGCTCAATGATGAGGTATCCTCCACTTGCCAATGGAACTTTTTTACCAAACAAGGTTTT
>CAJYBK010000332.1 GCA_913064955.1 uncultured Flavobacteriales bacterium | reverse complement strand
CAACTGGATTGTGTCTATGGGGTTTGATTACTGGAAAGCAATAATAGATAAAGAATATGACATTGAAAAAGCTTTTTGGGATATGGAAGACTCCATTAATGACAAACATACTACGCTTATAGAATGGACAGTTTTACCCAAATTTGTAGCAGAAAACATCTTAAAAGAAAAATACCAACTAGACATTTATGAAATTTATGATCTCATAATGAATAAGACCATAAAAACACTAAAAAAGGAAGAATTGATATCCTAGATAATACTTTAAAAAATATACGTATAGCGATTTATTTTGCTACACATGTATTTAATTACAAGTAAAATACACCGATAATTAATTAATAAAATGTCACAAGAATATTACAAAACAAAAGAGTCTGTAAAAGAATACATTAGATTAGCGTCAGGTGTAGATGGAAATGAATTAATAAATAGATTGAAGGAATTCCTGCCTGCTGATTCAACCGTATTGGAAATAGGTTCAGGACCAGGAACTGATTGGAAATTACTGTGTAAGGATTATAAGGTTACAGGCTCTGATAGCTCATTGGAATTTTTAAGCCACCTTACTTCAAGTCATCCAACTGGAAAGTTTATAGAACTAGATGCTGTTTCGCTAAGTGTTAACGAACAATATGATGGAATTTACTCCAACAAAGTATTACACCATTTAAAAGACAATGAATTAATTGATTCAATTGAAAGACAAAATGAAATATTGAATTCAGGCGGTATTGTCTGTCATTCTTTCTGGAAAGGAAAAGGATCCGAAATCTTCAAAGGCCTTTTTGTAAATTATCACTCCGAATTACTACTGAGAGACTTCTTTGAAAAATACTTTGAAATACTTGTTCTTGAAAATTATGCTGAATTTGATGAGGATGATTCCATTATACTAATTGCTAAAAAACGCCTCTAAATCAACATAACTCTTCTAAATAATATGAAAGTTTACTTCTTCACACTTCTCTTTGTTTTGACATCCATCTGCTCCTGTGAAGAGCCTCAAGATAATTTAGAAAGTGGATCCAACAAACCTACTTTAGTGGCTGTAGATACCAACACCACCATTGAGCTAAATGATTTAAGAGATGATCAAGAAAAAGCACAAGACGTCCTTAATACTATTCAAGTAAGAGGCGCTAACCTTTACTCTACTTTTGCATTTAGCCAACATGATTGTAAAGGAGATATTGAAACATTCACTATTTCAAGCAAAGAGTTTGAAGCTGCTTTACTAGATTTAATGTACCGTTATTATCCAACTATTGACATGCAGGAAAAGGCTTACCTGGCATTGACCGCCTCTAAAGCTCGTTATGAGTACGAAGTTACTTCTTGTAATGCAGACCTAAAGAAGTCTGAATATGTAGATTCATTAAATCCTACTAGAACCGGTATGTGGATAATTCAAACATTCACCGATCAAACCGATTTGATTATTCTTTGGTAATTTCTGATAAAATTCTATCTTTAATTTAATGAAAATACGAATCATAAAATGTTTATTGATGTTTTGCGGTTCTCACCCATTATGGAAAAGCAACAATCTCAGTCTATTAAACCAATAATAAAAATCTAAACTTCATGGATCCTGCCCTTAAAACAATGATCGACAACATGCCAGTCAAAACTGGTAAATCATTAGCTGAATGGAAAAAAATATTACAAGCTAAATCTTTTGAAAAACATTCGGAAGGTGTCAAATATTTAAAAACAGAACATAATGTGACGCATGGATTTGCCAATACTATTGTAACACTTTCTAAAGAAGAAAATAATAGTTCTGAAGATCTTATTGAAATCCAATATAAAGGGAAAGAGAATTTATTTCCAATTTATCAAGAACTAATTGCCTTCGCCAATTCTCTTGGAAATGATGTAACCATTACTCCAAAAAAAGGAAGTGTTAGTGTCATTCGCAAAAGACAGTTTATCCTCATCAAACCTGCAACCAAAACAAGAATAGATATTGGGTTTAAACTTAATGACAAGCCAACGACAAGTAGACTTGAAAATTCGGGACCATTTGGAACAATGTGCACGCATAGAGTGAAAATAGCCGAACTATCTGAAATTGATAGCGAATTGAAAAGTTGGATTAAGGATGCATACGATAGATCTATATAGTCTAACTACTTCATAAATATAATAAGTCTTATTGAAATCTAATTCGACTTAGCAAGACAAAAAAATGCTTGAGTAGCATCTGCAGTTCATAATGCGTCTTCAATTATTAGATGTTAATTTCTTCCACCAACAGGCATTGACACACATCATAACTCAAGGTTATCATAGATTTGTCTGCCAATTCAATTTCAAAACTATTATCAAATTTTTCGATGTTTACTACTTGTAACTGAGTGCCTAGTTTTATCTTTTTCTTATTCAAAAAGAGTAAAAGGTCTTTCGAACTTTTAGCCAGTGCTCGTACTTTTACGGCTTGTCCAACTTTGATTTTAGTAAGATTAGCAAAACTTGGCTTTGATATATTCCCTTGTTTATCTGGAATTGGAGATCCATGAGGATCTATAGTAGGAAAGCCAAGAATCTCATCCATCCGGTCAAATAATTTTTCGGAATCTAAGTGTTCCATTTCTTCCGCTATATCGTGAACTTCCTCCCAACCAAAGCCCATTACCTCCGAAAGAAACATCTCTGTAAGTCTATGCTTACGGACTATAAGCGCACCTATCTCCTCCCCTTTCCTTGTTAACGTAATGGGTTTGTATTTCTCGTATTTCAACCACCCCTTTTCTTCCATTTTTTTCACCATACTATTGGCTGTAGGTTTGCTCACCGACATTAGATTAGCTAATGCAGTGATCGAAATATCTTTTTGCTTTTGATTCAAAAAATAA
>CAJYBK010000331.1 GCA_913064955.1 uncultured Flavobacteriales bacterium | reverse complement strand
GCTTTCTCAGTATCTGGAAAATGTAACTTAGAAGAAATTGAGTTCATGAATGCATCTACAATTGCTATTGGAAATACTGGTTACAACTGGACTTTCAACGACGGTAGTGTATCTAACTTATCTAACCCAACTCACGCATTTGCAACTCCAGGATCACACACTGTTAAATTGAAAGCAGTATCTGAATTTGGATGTACAGATGAAACTGAAAGAACATTCACATTGAATGAGTCTCCAAAAGCAGATTTCACTTATACAGATGCATGTTCTGAAACTGCAGTTGAATTCACAAGACAAGGATCTTTACCATCAGGTGCTAACTCAATCTTTGAGTGGGACTTTGCTGGAGAGAAAGTTTCTACTAAAGAAAACGACAAGCACAAATTCGGAACAGTTGGTGTTAAGAATGTAAGCTTAAAAGTTTCTTCTGACAACGGATGTTCTGATATGATTTCTAAAGAGTTTGTTGTAAAACTTCAAGCTAAAGCTGACTTCGTAGCAAACAACGTATGTGTTGGAGACGAAGTAGTTTTCACAAACAACTCTGAAGTTGCTGCAGGTAACTTAGATTACGAATGGAGATTTGGTGGTGCTAACGCTGCTGGTGTAAGTACTTCTACTAATACTTCTCCTCGTCACAACTACAAGTTAGGTGATGAGTCTGTAACTGAATCATTTAGAGTAACTCTATTGGCTTTAGTTCCAGGTGGATGTTCTGACTCAATTGCAAAAACAGTAACTGTTAATGCAAAGTCTGACGCTACATTTACAGCAGCTACAAACTGGAGAAACTTGGTTATCTCTAACCAAGCAACTACAGACGGACAATCAAATCAGTTCAACTGGACATTTGGTGACGGTGGACGTTCAAACGACGTTACTCCTACATACAAGTACTCAGTAGACGTAGACGAATTTGAAGTTTGTTTAGCAATCATCAACAACGCTGGTTGTATCTCTAAGCACTGTCAAGAAGTTGAATTAGACATCAACTCTAGTAGTGTAAATGATATCGCAGCTAATAGCGTATTCAATGTATATCCTAACCCTAACACTGGTATCTTCAACGTGAAGGTATTAGATCCACAAAACGACTTAAACATCGTAATTATGGATGCAACTGGTAAGACTATCAAAACAGTTAACACTGACGCGAGCGGTGTTTACAATGTAGATATGACTGACGTTGCTTCAGGTGTGTACATGGTACAAGTAATCAATGGCAACACTTCTGCTATGCAGAGAGTGACTATTGCAAACTAATAAGTATCACTATTAAGAGTTTTTAAGCTCACCATAAAAAAACCCCCGGCGAATTCGTCGGGGGTTTTTTTTATGCCTTTTATTTAAAGTTGTTACACTTGAAATTTCAGGTACTTGATCTTTTTACCTTCTTCTAACCACATACTTTCATAAAACGTTCGTATGTTCAATTCTTCAGGACGATCCTCCCAACTATACACATCGTCTACATCAACTATTGTTTTAAAACCATTCTCAGCGATAACCTCTTTTGTAAATTCATACAACAACGTTGAGTCACATTTTAAGTTAATCGTTAATGGAGACTGACCAATATGTTGATACTGCTTAATAAAATTCAAATGGGTTAAACGTTTCTTAGCCTTCCCGTCTCTTGGTTGGGGATCAGCAAAAGTGATCCATATTTCAGATACCTCTCCTGGTTCAAAATGTTGTGAAATCAAGTTAATCTGGCAGCGTAAGAAGGCCGCATTTTCGAGTCCCATTTCTAAACCCTGCTTGGCACCTTTCCATATACGATTGCCTTTAATATCTAGGCCAAGAAAGTTTTTATCTGGATAAGGGAAGTGAATGTATTAATTCAATTTATGAGTATAGAGATTCTTTAGCGTTTTTGAAAGAAAACCAAAAATTTAAATTTTCAAAACTGAAAGAAAAAATTGTGAATGATATAAATAAGATCACTTATAATCAAAAGGAGGAAATTAACAAAATAGTGGAAATTAACAAGGTGCTATTTGATCAAAAAAATTGGCCAAAGTTTTCGGAAAATACTGGAATAACTTATTTAAATCAGCCTAATAAGGAGGAGCCGGCCTACCCATACATTATCGCAAGTCAATTAGGTTATTTAATAAATGCAACTCCAAATCACCAGTTCGTTCCAATTCTTGATAAATCAGATTTGGCAGAGGAAGTAGGACCAATTGTTCAACATTTTTTAAACCTTTCTGATCTTTTCCAGATATTCTTCAAACAAAACATGAAGAATCGCTTGATAAAAGATTTGATTTGTTTATTGGTTAAGGATTCATATGGTTTTATTAGAAAAATAAATATTGATTGGACATTTCAGAACTTACATCTAATTAAATCGTCACTTTATCAGGAAAACTTTTCAGAATTTTTAGAATTCTTCGATAATTGGGAAAAAGATTTTGATTCATTAGATGGTAAAGCTGTTACCTTCTTTCATACAGAAATAATTCAAATGACGTTTGCTAAAGATTTTTATAAATATAAATCTATAGAAACATTGTACAAAACAATAATCCAAGACTTGAAAACTCATTCTACAGAAGAATGGCTGTCAGCTTTTGAAAACGAGGATTCCTATTATTTGGCTCTAAAAGGTTACCTGCAGAACTCAATATTAGATTCATCGGTTACCAAAGGAAAAGAATTTATGAAAGCTTATAGCGAGTTTTATTACCAAATCGCTCGAAAAGAAAAGCCTATACCAACTACAGACTTTATTTGTCAAAAGCTAATTTCTGGCAATTACTTGGATAAACGGAAAATTAATCGAATTTACAATGACATATTAGACTATTTATTATCCCATTCAGAGTTGAAACGAAATAAAATTTTTTACAGGTGGTATA
>CAJYBK010000330.1 GCA_913064955.1 uncultured Flavobacteriales bacterium | reverse complement strand
TTATACATCATGTTGTAGTCTGTTATTGTTTTATACTATTGTATTTCGATACCTCTTGTAAATCATTTTTGTTCGCTCTTGGGCTTAAACCGCTCCATCCTACAGTATGCTTGCTAACCAATTTCGCTTTATTTTCAATGTCTTCAATTTGTTGACCTAATGGAATTATGGATTTGTATTTATAACTCCAAATAACTGTGTGAATTGAAGGGTCGTTTTGGTCGTATGCAACCAAAAAGCATTGTACTGGTTCCTCTTTAAAACTTTTAACATTTGATCCGCTGGTCGCAGTTGAATAATAATTTAAATTTACTTTATATATGTAGTGATATGGACTTTGCTCTTTTGTTTTTTTTGTACTATAAACGTGAGCAACTGTAAATTTTCCATCTTCGCTGGATAACCGCTCGTTCCATTTATTTCTTCTTAAATAAATAACCACAATAAAAATAACTACTGCTAAGTATAGAAGGTAGTTTTTAATTTTAGATTTATTCATTTTTCCGATAGACTACAACATTTGGATAAACACCAGTACTGGCGTTTATTCCATTCATGTGTAGATTGGTTTATCCAAATTTATACAATTATTTGGACTTTGTTTCATAACCCACCAAGTCAATTATAGTCGTACTTTTGTCAAAAGCAATTTTTTTATCAATCATACGCAATATGTCTTATCAAGAAGTTTTTACTGTTTTCTGGCAACAAGTCAAAGAAAGTATAGAAGAAGGCCGGTTCGCTAAACTGACCATGGCTAAGACCATTGGCAAACCTAATTTGAGAAATATTTTTGTAAGACCAATCCCTACAGATGGTGAAATTAAAGTACTATTGAAGTTACGCTACAGATCTCCGGAAACAGAAGATCAAGAAGATGAATTGACTTTGGATGAAGCATTTAAAGTGATGCAATCACATCTTAGAAAATCCTTTTCATCGGTGTTGCTATTTACTACTACAAAAGATATTACTTTCAAAATCAACAAGAAGGGTGCAGGCAGTATTTCAGAGTATCCACCTACTTTTAGTGAAGTACCACCAGCGAAGAAAGATTAAGAAAAGTAGATAATACTTTATTTTTTTCTTTTTGGAATCCAGCAGGATACTTTCTGACGGTATTCATTATAGGTTTTCCCAAACCTTGTTTCCATATCCTTTTCTTCGATTGGTCTCACTACCAAATGCCACAATAATGCTCCTATAAAGGCATAAATTAATATTGATACCGATTGATACATCCATGCAATCGAGATTGCTTGACCAATGCCTGCTACTGCCATCGGGTTTCTTACATATTTGTACATTCCGGTTACAACCAATTGTGACGTTTGGTCTATGGGTAAAGGAGTTCCTTTTCCATTTTTCACCATTGCATAAGCACTGGAAAGCCCCATTAAACTGAATAAAGTTAAACAGGTGATACCAATATAAAGACTAATTCCATCTTGGATAGAAATAACTTCATTGAATGATTTTAAAATTATCCAAGGAAATAATACTAGTGAAATTCCCCAAAAGCAAACGATTTGAATAAGTGTTTTGAGACCATTTATGAAGAAACTTTCCGATTCTGATTCTCTAAATGTTCTTCTTGGAAATACTAGAAACAAGTTATATCCTAATCCTAGCATCATTACTGTCGTGGACAAATATCCTCCTCCTGTTAGGATAGAAGCATTCAAGCAATAAAGCGTGCCATATCCAAAACCTCCTAGTATTACATATTCTAACTGTTTTAAATCTTTGTAGGATCTAATGATAGACAACAGGGCTATTATTAGGAGGTCAGGCAATAAGAATGATTTAAATGCTGTTGGGCCTATGGAGGGAAATTGAAATGCATCAAAAAAATGTTCATTCAAAGTTAATCCCAACCACCAAGCCGAAATTAAGGTTGCTTGAAGTAAATATCCAGTTCCTTTCAATTTTTATTCAGTTTATTCTTTATTTTCTGCACTCTATATGCGCTGTTCCCTCCACAGGGATAAACTGTTTGTTTTCTTGTTCTTCAATTTCCTCGTCACAAAACTCTCCAATTGCAGTTTCTGTGGAATTGCCATTCACCGTTTCTATAAAATAACATTCCTTGCATTTTTTGCATGATGTCATACATACAAAGAACAGTAGCGTAACAAACGTGATTAATTTGATCATAGCCTTGAAAGAATTATTACCTGTGTTGGTCAATTAGAATCACATTTCCATCAGGATCGGTGATCATCATACTAGCTGGACCAGTGCTTTTTTTGTCTATTTCTGCTCCTGCGTCAATTCCATTAGTGGTTAAATGTGTTTGAATTTCTCTAATGTCATTAAATTTTTCAATGTCCTTACCGTTCTCATCCCAACCCGGATTAAATGTAAGTAAGTTACCTTCAAACATTCCTTGAAATAAACCAATTAAAGAATTCTCATTTTTCATTATCAAATAATTTTGCTCCATGCTACCACCTAAGACAGTAAAGCCTAATTTCTCGTAAAATTGTTTCGAAACACTTAAGTCTTTAACGCTAAGGCTTAATGAGAATGCCCCCAATTTCATATTGTCATTGTTATTTTCTTCCATATTTTGATTGTTTGTTTTTGATTCCTCTACACTTTCGTCCCCCGTTTCGATTTCAACTTTCTCGTTGATGCTGATGCAGGATGAAGTGATAAAAAGAAGCAAGATACTGGTCCATTTTTTTGGTTTAAGTGCTGTGTTAAAAACAGTAGTTTTATTTTTTGATAAGGAGGTAACTAGCTTCATGTTTGATATATTATATTTTGACGTAAAATTAAGTCATTTTTCATTGATGATGAATATTATCTGGCGCTTAGTGTCAATTACAACAAGTATATTGGATTTTAACCCATTAAACAAAGCATTAACCAT
>CAJYBK010000329.1 GCA_913064955.1 uncultured Flavobacteriales bacterium | reverse complement strand
TCTTCTTCATCACCAATTGCTTTTCTAGCATTAGTACCACTCATATTAGCATCAAATGTAGGCATTACTTTAACTTCAATATTTGGGTATTTTTTTTCTAAATTTGAAGTTCTCGAAGCAACATCTTTCATATCATCATCTCTACCTTCTCTATAACCAATAACAAAATAAATTTCATCTTGAGGATTATCTTTTGCTAAACGTAAAATATCACCAATTGGTGATTGAGCTGCTTTTATTTGTACTTTATTAGGTAAATAATTTTCGTATATTTCCCAAATTAAAATAGCTTCAGCTTGGTCAATTCCATCACGCTCTTTACTACCAACGTAAATAATAAATTCATCAATTTCGCAGAGAAACTAATGGCTAATTATTCCACTAATGATGTTTATTATAGCATTGATAATATTTTGGAAAGCGCCAAGGGAATTTTAAAGGATGATTATCACACACTTTTAGACCAATTAAAAATAGAGTTGGAGAATATCAACGGAGTGATTTGGCAAAACAGTCTTACCAAAAAGAACATGATGTATCACTCAATCGCACTCAATACAGGAGAAAGCAATGAACAAACTAGCGCAGTTCAAAAACTATGGTCATTATCAATGCAAAAGAATTTGATTGGTGCACCTCAAGTTATTAAAAATCATCAAACTGGAACCAATGAGATTGTCATTCAAGACGAGGCTAACACATTGCACCTTATTGGCGCAACAGGCAAGGTAAAGTGGTTTAAAAATATCAATGAACCAATAATTGGTAAAATAAAACAAATCGACATTTATAACAATGGCAAATTTCAAATGCTATTCAACACCGCAACACGAATACATCTGCTAGACATCAATGGAAATGAAGTAACAGGTTACCCCATTAAGTTACCTAATAATGCCACCAATGCACTCTCTGTATTTGACTATGATAAAAATGGAGAGTATCGAATATTAGTTAACACTATTGACAAAAAAATACTGAATTACTCCAAAGATGGGAAGCAAGTAGTTGGTTGGATGGCGGCTCCTACATCAAACATTGTTTTGAATCCAATTAACCATTTTGTACTAGAAGGCAAAGATTACATATGTGTAAACGACATTAATGGAAACATCTATTTACTGAATAGAAAAGGTGAATTAAGACAGCAAGTAGCCAATAAAATTAATACAAACCACAAAGAAAATATTTACCTTCAAAAAGGAACTACATTAGCTTCAACTAAATTTATCTTTCAAGACAGTTTAGGAAAGTTGGTTGAAATGCCTATTGAAGGAAGCGCAAAATCATTTTACCTTGATTCTACCATGTATAATTTTTATCAATATACTACTGATATCGACAATGATAAATTACCGGAATACATCGTATCTTTTGCCAATAAATTTTCTGTTTACGGTCCTGACAAGTCTATCAGTTATCAAGAAATATATGATTTTGATATTCTTCAAAACGTGAAAAGTATCGGGGTAAATCACCAATACACCATCATTGCGGACCAAGAAAAGAGCAAGATTTATCTTTTTAACCATCAGTTTAAACCAGTACAAGGGTTTCCACAGAAAGGAACTATCAACTCCTCAGTAGGAGATTTAAATAAAGATGGTAATCTTGAAATAATCACCATTTTAAATGGCAATCAAGTAGTAACTTATACCTTAAATCAACTTTACGGTATATAGAAACCTGCTTATTGTTATTTCTGTTTATAGAAGTCCTTGCCATAAAAATTGAATCCCAGTCCGAACGAAACTCTTAGTTCATCCAGAGAAATTGCCTCATTATGGTGCTCAACTAATGTACCTTTAAGATAACGAAGGTTCACAAATGCATTACACCATTTTGCCAAATGAAAATTCAATCCAGCATTTATAGTCACCAACGGCACAACGCTCATTTCTGATGCAACCGGGCGAATCAAAGTATAGTCATTAGCAGAAACTAGACTTAATCCAGGCATTACACCAACAAAAGGATCAAACTTTCCGTCCTTCGCAAAATGATAATTAACACCAAACACCAAGCTGCTATTTTCTGCCATCATCGTTTGTTGTTCCTGTCCTCCTAAAAACCAATAAACCTCGCCATTCACCGATACATTTGGCTCAGGATAGAAATAGACCAAACCATGCAAGTAGATGTTTATGTCTTGATTATTTTTTTGAAAACCCGGAGAAATGGTCGCAGTTCCACCTGTTAAATGTTGCCTTGTCGTTAAATCTTGAGAAATCAAAGACCCTGATAAGGTCAACATCAGCATTATTAGAGTGAACTTTACTACTTCCATAAGTTTCCAATTTTATAATTAAGACTTATCGTACACAATAGATGACCTTCTAGATCTACACCCTTTTGCTCTGAAATATTCACATGTGAATGGTTATGTCCGTCACTTTCAATTTCTGTTGTAATGTCGCTTCCTAAGTGAATCATATATTGGGCTTTGCCTGTTATATCAAACCTAGGCGAGATGTTTAAGGAAACCCCTGTTCCTAACTGAACCGCTGAACTCCATCTTTCAGCAAAGTTGTCAGTGCCTATTTCATTGACAAAAGTGTGATCAAAACAGTGACCAATTTCAAAAAATGGTTGAATGATTTTTTCTGCTGAACTATTATTCTTGAGGTAATAGTAAAATACCGACCAACCAATATGCAAGTCTTTCCTACCAATGACGTTGTCTTTTTGAGAAGACAAGTAATCTAAATACCACTCCGTGTTAATTCTTTCAGACAGTTGGATTCTAAATTGACCTCCAGCTCCAGTCCCCATTGAACCTCCATGATGATCAAAAAAACTAAATGTGGATCTTCCTCCTAAAGAAAAAAGCCCTTTGCTTTCAAGTACTTCCTGACTTTGGTAATTACCAATTCCTGCTAATACTAAAATTAAGATCATGATCCTTTTCATAAGCAATCTATTTAAGCAAAAAACGCAACA
>CAJYBK010000328.1 GCA_913064955.1 uncultured Flavobacteriales bacterium | reverse complement strand
ATATTTCGGCAGTGCATTCAATGTTATTTTCTATAACTTTATTCCCTATCATCTTTAGCTCTTTTTCAGCTGTTCTTTCTATTTTATCAGAAACTTCTGACATCGAAGTGTTATTTTGCAGAATGTTTTGTTCTCCGCCAAAATCAAGAGAGTGGACAATGTTTATTTTGCAATCCAAAGTCTTGGCTATTTTAATTGCATAGTCGAGGGCGTCATTTGCGCATTTCGAAAAATCTGTGGGGTGCACAATCGTGTTGTTCATTATATCTGATGTTTTGTTATTGATATTGCTTTAAAAATAGTAAGGCAATGTATTTAATTAAGTTTAGCGTTTGAAGAAAACTCATCTGCTAATTTTACTTTAATGTTTTAAGGAATGGGTTAATCAAATTTAAAAAAAATAATTGGACTTTCTTTTGATATAGAGAAATACCTTTCCAATTATGGGCTATACATTTTCAAGTGAATTGACACAGTTTATGCTGTTGATATTAGGTCTTTGTCCTTTAAGTATCCAACTTTCCTACTCAAAAAAAACTTCTTCAATTACAAGCAGGTCCGATTGGATGATTAAATTTGCAATACATAAAGAAAAAAGATATTTCAATGAAAAATACAGCATTATCACATATACACGAATCATTAGGTGCTAAGATGGTTCCATTTGCAGGATACAATATGCCTGTGCAATATGAGGGAGTTAACGCAGAACACGAGACGGTAAGAACTGGAGTAGGTGTTTTTGATGTTTCTCATATGGGAGAGTTCATCCTAAGAGGACCAAAAGCGTTGGATTTAATTCAAAAAGTTACTTCTAATGATGCTACCAAGTTATTTGATGGGAGAGCACAATATTCGTGCATGCCTAATAATGATGGTGGTATTGTTGATGATTTGTTAGTGTATAGAATTTCTGAGGAAGAATATCTATTGGTTGTTAACGCATCTAATATAGATAAAGATTGGGATTGGATCAAGTCACACAATACTTTCGGTGTTGAGATGTCCGATATTTCAGATTCAATGTCATTGTTGGCTGTTCAAGGTCCCAAAGCAACTGAAACATTACAAAAATTAACAGATGTCAACCTTTCTGAAGTAAAATATTATCACTTTACCAAAGGAACTTTTGCAGGTGTAGACAATGTAATTCTTTCTGCTACTGGCTATACCGGAAGTGGTGGTTTTGAATTGTACATTCCAAATGATGTGACTGAAGAAGTGTGGAAGAAAGTTTTTGAAGCAGGCGAAGAATTTGGAATTAAACCTATCGGCTTAGCTGCTAGAGATACCTTAAGATTGGAAATGGGATTCTGCCTTTATGGGAATGATATTGACGATACTACTTCTCCTTTTGAAGCAGGATTAGGATGGATCACCAAATTCACTAAAGACTTTGTTAATAGCGAAAACTTGGCCAAGCAAAAAGAAGCAGGGGTTTCTAAAAAACTAGTTGCCTTTGAAATGATAGATAGAGGTATTCCTAGACATGATTACGTGATAGTAGATGCCGCTGGAAACAATATCGGAAGAGTAACCTCAGGTACTCAATCTCCTTCGTTGAAAAAAGCAATTGGATTAGGATATGTGAACAATGAGTTTACAGCTGTTGGATCTGAAATATTTTTAGATATAAGAAATAAAAGCGTGAAAGCGCAAGTGGTAAAGTTGCCATTTTATAAAGCGTAAGTATGCCGAAAAGAAAACCAAGAGTAGAAGTTTGTTTTACACCACGATCGTACGAATTATATAATGAAGATGTAGATATAGTTGTTTGCATTGATGTATTGCGTGCTACTTCTGCCATGTGCGCAGCATTTGAAGGAGGAGTAAAGAAAATGATTCCAGTTGCTACACTAGAGGAAGCGCTAGAGTTCAAAAAGCAAGGATACATAGTAGCTGCTGAGCGTAAAGGACAGATTGTAGATGGATTTACATTGGGAAATTCACCGTTATCTTATGTAGATGGTAAGTACAAAGGTGAGACGATAGTAATAACGACTACTAATGGAACTATGGCTATTCATACAGCACGCAAGGCTGAGACTGTTGTCATTGGGTCATTGTTGAACTTGGACGCACTTAGCGAATGGCTAATTAAACAGAATAGAAATGTTCTATTACTAGGTTCTGGATGGAAAGAAACATTCTGCTTAGAAGATACGATCTGTGCAGGTGCTTTTGTGGATAATCTGCTTAGCAGCGGTAAATTTAGAAGTGATTTCGATTCGTCAATAGCTGCAAAATACTTATTTAGATCTGCAAGTGAGAATATTCAAGGTTATCTAAAAGCATCTTCACACAGAAGAAGATTAAGAGATTTAAACTTGAATGAAGATATTAAATATTGCTTGACGCCTAATCAAACGAAGGTTATTCCGATAAAGAAAGGGAAGTATTTGGTGAAGATGTAAAATTACTCAACAGTAATTTTAAAATCATAAGTGTTTTGAATCTCTCCACGAAAGGAGTCCACAACTATTACGTGACCTTCACCAGTTTGAAGTGCATCAAATAGGTAAGTAACCGTGGCTGCATCACCGCCTGGCATGTTGCTTTTTTCTGGATGATTATATTTATGTTTAGTATCAGTTAATTTGATTGTATTTTCATTTGGAGCAGTAACCTCAGTTGTTTCTCCTACAGAACCATGAACATTTGCCGTGTAGGTTAAAGTCTGTCCCACCTTTACAATATAATTAGTTTCTAGAGGTGTTAATTGAATTGTGTCCTTGCTGATAGTTGGCATAATCGTCACTTCTTTTGCTTCTGAAATACTCGTTTTTTCCTTGGTATCTGGCTTTTGCATAGTACAAGCGATAAAAAAGCAAGCAAGCAAAACGGAAATAAAAGATTTCATCAATTTAAGGTGTCGAATTACGTTCCTTCTGATAAAAATAGATACCTATTCCCAATGAGAATAAACCATAAGCTCCTACCACG
>CAJYBK010000327.1 GCA_913064955.1 uncultured Flavobacteriales bacterium | reverse complement strand
TGGTGGATTATTACCCATGCTTACAGCTATCTTTTTACCTATTCAAGGATTGGAATATTACCTATACGGTTTTGCCACTTTCTTTTTAATCTTACTTGGAACCTTGGCGGCCAAAGCAGGTGGATCAAGCATTTCTAGAGCAGTTATTAGAATCACCTTTTGGGGAACATTAGCCATGGGAATAAGTGCCCTTGTAGGTTATCTTTTTGGCGTGAATATTTAGTGCTAGATTTCCCTATTACAGTCTTTCATTAATGATCACTTCCACCACTTCAGGGTTAAGTAACGTGGAAATATCACCTAGATTTTCGATTTCATTGCATGCAACTTTACGCAAGATTCTTCTCATGATTTTACCAGAACGTGTTTTAGGTAAACCAGCGGTGAACTGCATTTTATCAAGTTTAGCAATTGGCCCAATATGCTCCGTAATGATTTGATTAATTTCCTTACGCAAGTTATCTTGGTCACGGTCTTCACCAGTTTCTTTCAAGGTAATGTATCCATACAAAGCAGAACCTTTAATATCGTGAGGAAAACCAACTATCGCTGATTCAGAAACTGCTGGATGCTCATTAATGGCATCTTCTATAGGTGCCGTTCCTAAATTATGTCCAGAAACAATAATCACATCGTCAACTCTTCCAGTGATCCTATAATACCCTACCTCATCACGTAATGCACCATCTCCGGTGAAGTACATATCCGCATACGCAGAAAAATAAGTTTCTCTATACCTATCATGGTTGCCCCAAATGGTTCTAGCAATAGATGGCCATGGGAATTTAACACATAACTTTCCTTCTACTTGATTACCTTTTAATTCCTCTCCATTGTCACCAATTAGTGCAGGTTGAATTCCAGGCAAAGGCAAAGTAGCATAAGTTGGTTTGGTTGCGGTAATACCTGGTAATGGAGAAATCATAATTCCGCCTGTCTCAGTTTGCCACCATGTATCTACAATTGGACTTTTCTTTCCTCCGACATTATCATTGTACCAATGCCAAGCCTCTTCATTGATTGGCTCACCAACCGTACCTAATACTTTTAATGAAGATAAATCATATTTGGTGACATAGTCCAAGTTCTCTTTAGCCAACGCTCTAATAGCAGTTGGAGCCGTGTAAAATTGCGAAACTTTATGCTTTTCTACTATTTCCCAAAACCTTCCATAATCTGGATAACTTGGGACACCTTCAAACATGACGGTTGTTGCGCCATTCGCTAACGGACCGTATACTATATAACTATGTCCAGTAATCCAACCAATATCAGCAGTACACCAATAAACGTCATCATTTCTATATTGAAATACATTTTTAAATGTAAATGCAGAATAAACCATATAACCTCCAGTGGTGTGAACCATACCTTTTGGCTGTCCCGTTGAACCTGAGGTGTAAAGTATGAACAAAGGGTCTTCTGCGTCCATAATTTCTACCGGACAAATTTTGGAAGCATTTTCCAATAAGGGCTGTAACCATTCGTCTCTGCCTTCTTTCATTTCAATATTTGACTTTGTTCTTTTCACTACTAGAACGGATTGAATAGAAGGACAACTTATTAAAGCTTCATCTACAATTCCCTTTAAATCTATTGACTTTGCACCTCTAAAAGAACCATCTGATGTAACTACTAATTTACAATCACTATCATTAATTCTCGTGGCTAGAGCTGTTGATGAAAACCCAGCGAATACAACGGAGTGAATCGCACCTATTCTTGCACAGGCAAGTAGTGAAATTGCTAATTCAGGAATCATAGGAAGGTAGATACAAACGCGATCTCCTTTCTTAACTCCTTTTGACTTTAACACATTAGCAAACTGATTCACTCTCTCCGAAAGTTCATTATAAGAAATATGTTGTGCTGGTTCTTTTGGATCATTCGGTTCAAACAATATTGCAGTTTTATCTCCATTAGCAGTAAGATGGCGATCAATACAGTTTTCTGTAATATTCAACTTAGCGCCTTCAAACCATTTTATCTCTGGTTTCTTAAAATCCCAATTAAGTACTTTATCCCACTTCTTTCTCCAAACAAAGTGCTCCTCCGCTATTTCTTCCCAAAACAACTCTGGGTCGTTAACTGATTTACGATAAACATCAAAATACTCTTCTAGATTTTTTATGTGATAATTGCTCATTCTATCTCTTTTATTATGGTTTAGGTGGTGACACCTGATTTTCATCAATAAATATAGAAAAATATTCAGAAATGGAGTGTCGCTATGACTACTTAACTTTGTTTTTCAGATAATTTTAAAGTATTAAAAACTACGGTTAAAGTTTCAACTAAAAATAAAACATAAAAAAACACCTGAAACAAACCGCTTTTAATTGCTTTCTAGTGGATGATTTTCCGAACTTCAGAAAAAACATAAAACATCTCTGTTGCAATTTGAATTGAACGAGTATCATACATTTCCTCTTCTAGTGGAGT
Source organism: uncultured Flavobacteriales bacterium (assembly GCA_913064955.1). Classification (GTDB taxonomy): domain Bacteria; phylum Bacteroidota; class Bacteroidia; order Flavobacteriales_D; family Parvicellaceae; genus Parvicella. Next base: position 517 of record CAJYBK010000327.1, on the reverse strand, counting down.
TTCATCATACACTTTGGGGTCTTCATATCTTAATGCAATTCGTTGATCGCTACCGGTAATTATAGGACAGTTTTCATCTGCGTGAGAACAAGTCATAATAGCCGCAAAATTACTTTTAGGGTTTAACTCATGGTCTACCATTTTTGAGAACATACTAATTGAAGCCTCATCAGTAGACCAAGAAATTTGATACTTTGGATTTGTAGTTCCCTCCTTTTGGATTTTAAATCCAAATCTTTCTAAAGAGTTAATCGCTCTTTCATTAAAGGCCGTGACCTCTACACCTCCAGAATAACTTTGCATCCTTATCTTAAAGTAACTTGCAGCAACAGCCGCCCACAATTGTGAGAACTGACTTCTTCTAGAGTTGTGCGTGCATATGAAATTAAGTGAAACTGGTTTATCGTATTCCTGTTTCGATAGTATATAGACTACAACCTCATTCAAAACAACTTGTCTTTCAGGAGATAATAACAGAAAATCAATTTTATTTATGATAGCCTGAATTTTCGGATAC
>CAJYBK010000326.1 GCA_913064955.1 uncultured Flavobacteriales bacterium | reverse complement strand
AAGTGATGATTTTTTTTACCACTTATTTATTCATTTCGCATCATTCAAAAAAATTACACCACCACTTTAGCATTATTGACTTTAATCGAATAATTAGTTATCTTTGTCGATGAAAACAACCTTTTCAATATGAAAAAACTAATAACCATTCTATTCTTAATATTTTCATTAGGAGTTTTTGCTCAAAATGTACCACAAGGAATAAATTATCAAGCTGTTGCCAGAGATGCTACCGGAACGGAGATAACATCTGCTGCAATTAGTGTAAGATTCAGTATTGGAAATGCCTCTGTTACAAACAGCGCATTCAATTATCAAGAAACACACGCTATATCTACCAACCAATTTGGGCTTTTTAACACCGTTATTGGCCAAGGAACTCCCTCAGTAACAAGTGCTGCCTTTGGTGCTATTGGCTGGAATATTCCTCAATATTTACTAGTAGAAATTGACTTTGGAAGCGGTTTTGAACAAATGGGTGTAGCCACTCCTTTTGTAACAGTACCATATTCCTTTTTGGCTAAAGATGTTTTAAATAAAGAACTTCCCCCATCAGCTACCGTAAATGATGTGCTTTCTTGGAACGGAACAACTTGGACTGCAGTTGCTCCAAGTTCAGTTTCTGAAACAACTACAACTTTAGTTGACAACACTGATGGCACATTTACCTACACTAACGAACTAGGCACTCCTGTTGTTTTTGACGCAAATATTGATGATGCGGATGCGGATATAACAAATGAAATTCAGGACTTAAGTTTATCCGCAAATATTCTTACAATAACGAATAATGGCGCAGCAACACCAATCGACTTATCCATATACAATGAACTACCAACAGCAACTGGAGTTGGTCAAGTAGTGGTTTGGAACGGCAGTAACTGGACCGCAGCTACACCAACTGACCCTAGTCCTACTAATGAATTGCAGAATTTATCAATTTCCGGCAATGACATCACTATTTCTGGTGGCACAGGTACAACTCTTGCTTCAAACACCCCTGCTTCTATAGGTCAAGTACTGACATGGAACGGAACAACATGGATAGCACAAAATCCTGGTTCAGGGGCAGATAATTGGGGGTCACAAACAGTAGTATCTGATGCTACTTTAACAGGAAATGGAACAGCAGGAAGTCCTCTTTCTGGATTTGATGGTGACTATTCCAACCTTAGTAATACGCCAACTATTCCTACTAACACAAGTGACCTCACAAATGATTCTGGCTTCTTAACATCTGAGGTAGACGGAAGTACAACTAATGAAATTCAAGATTTAACCATATCAGGTAACAATCTCAACATAACAGGTGGAACTGGAACAACAATTGCGTCAAATTCACCTTCAAATGGGCAAATATTAACATGGAACAACACATCAGGAGCATGGGAGGCTCAAACGCTAACTTCCAGTGCTGATAATTGGGGATCGCAAACGGTAGTTTCTGATGCTACTTTAACAGGAAATGGAACAGCGGGAAGTCCTCTTTCAGGATTTGATGGTGATTATGGATCTCTAACAAATACACCTACAATACCTACCGATACAGACAATCAAACTATAGACGTCTTTCAGTTAAATGCCAGTGTTTTAGAATTATCATTAGAAGATGATGGGGTTGCAACTCAAACACTTGACCTCAGTCCAATCGCAGATCAAACTGTTACATTAACGGGAGCATCTGGAATAACTGTGGCTGGGACATACCCAAATTTCACTTTAACGAATTCAACAACAGGCGACACAGACTGGACACAAGGAGCTGGAATAACCTATAATACTTCCGACAATATTGGAATTGGAACTAGTTCTCCTAGTCAATTGTTGCAGATTGAGGACAATATTACTCCAGTGGTTTACATAAAAGAAACTACCCCAACTGGAGGTGCAATTATGATGTTAGAGAGTCAAAAACAATGGATGCTTCATTCTAATGAAAGTGGGGATTTCAAGGTGACGGACAATACTGCCAGTCAAGAACGAATTACAATAGATGGGGCAACAGGTAATATAGGATTAAGTAATGCTGTCCCTTCAAGCAGATTGGATGTTGTTTCCAATTCTTTCAATCTATTAAAACTTAGTACTACTGCGGCAAACTCAAATGTTAATGTCGACATTTCACCTAGTGGCTCAGGTTCTGCTCAATTCCGCATGTCCAATGCTACAGGCGGATAACTATTCTACACTACAAATGGTGGAATAAATCCCGTAATTAAAGCAACAGACAATACCCGGGTGGGAATTGACTTAAACACTTTACCTCTCAGCGCAATGGATGTAAACGGTCAAATCACGATGAGGGCAGGTGCTGGAACCGCAGGATACATACCAGTTTCTGATGTTAACGGAACCATGACCTGGACTGACCCAGCTAGTCTTAATGATGGAGATTGGATAAAAACTGCAGGAGTAATTTACAATTCAACTGACAAAGTAGGTGTAGGACTAAACAATCCAGTGGGGCAATTTGATGTATCAACTTCGACCCTAGATAGAGGCTCTCAGATACAAAATTCAACAAATTCCTCAGGGGATAAATACGGTATTTATGCGAACGCTTCAGGAGGTGGAACTGGTGACAATAGTGCAGGTTGGTTTGATGCGTTTGGATCAGGAACGGGCGTAAATACAGGAGCAGGAGGTCAGGCTCTTGGATCTAGTGGAGAAAACAGAGGTATCTACGGTGCTGCCACGGGAGGAACTACCAATTGGGCAGGATACTTTGAAATGGGCAATGTTCACATTCAAAATAAACTTGGAGTAGGAACTTTACTTCCATATTAACCGCTTCACATCGCTCAACACGTATCAGATCTTAATGAGAATTCTGAAGTATTTATAGCAATCAAAAATAGTAACCACGATCCTGGACCCGAGCAATTAGCTGGCATCACATTCAGAACAGACGGCGTCTCTGTTAGAGACGGCAGATTCAGAGGAAGCATATATGTTGAGATCACTGGACGTCTTGGTTGCGGG
>CAJYBK010000325.1 GCA_913064955.1 uncultured Flavobacteriales bacterium | reverse complement strand
TTTGATTAGTTCTAACTAATATTCTCTGGCCTCCCGAAATAGATTCGCCTGAAGTTAAATCTTTGACCATTAATTCATAATCATAATCACCTGTAGCCAAACCATAATTTTGAATATCAAAAAAATCTTCAACAATTGAATCTCTCATTATGGGAGAATTCAAGACATACTTGTCTGCCAACACTATACTATCGTTCAACTTAAATATTTGGGTGACTTCAATTGTTGATTGTAGTCCACCATAAGCGCTAAAATATTTTAAAGTGCCGCCTGAAAACTGTAGCATAGTAGTTATATATGGCGTTTGTTCAGGTGTGTAGAATGTTTTGAAATTGAAATAAACCTTAGGCTTTGCAAAAGTTAGGGTACTAAGGAGAATCGATAATAAGAGTAATATCCGTTTCATTTTACTGAATTTTTAGCAAGATAAGGTTTACTGTAGGTATTTCTGAGAAAAATGATTCAAAGGGTTAGATAATTTATTTAACGGTTTTAAAATGATGCACTTAGAAAAAAGGTGAATTTTTTTTCATTTTTTTTGTTAGTGGTCAAAAACATATATCTACTTTTGGCCCGGAGAATTGGCAGAGTGGTCGAATGCGGTAGTCTTGAAAACTATTGTGCGGCAACGTACCGGGGGTTCGAATCCCTCTTTCTCCGCTGAGTAACGAAAATCCTGTTAAGCATTGCTTAATGGGATTTTTTATTTAACTTGTTTTACCAAACCAAACCAGTATGCTTGCTATTGAAATAAAAGGTCTAACTAAATCATTTGGTGATTTTAAAGCAATATCAGATGTTAATCTTGAAGTTAATAAAGGAGAAGTTTTTGGATTCATAGGGCCCAATGGTTCTGGCAAATCCACCACCATTAGAACTTTGCTAGGATTATTAAAAGAAAGTTCTGGTGAGATGTTTATCCAAGGACAAGATGTCAAGATATACGGAGATACTTTAAGAGCTAAAATTGGTTACCTACCATCAGAAGTGAATTATTATGAAGAGATGGACTCCAGAGAATTGCTTACGTATTCCGCTGGTTTTTATGACAATGTAGACCTTAGTAAAATTGACACATTGGCTGAGTTCCTTGAATTAGATTTAAATAAAAAAATCACAGACCTATCTTTTGGCAACAAAAAAAAATGTGCCATTATCCAATGTTTGCTACATAGTCCGGAAATATTAATTCTTGATGAACCAACATCTGGATTAGATCCATTGATGCAAAACAGGTTTTTTGAATTACTCGATGCCGAAAATAAAAAGGGTGCTACAATATTTTTTAGTAGCCACATCCTTTCAGAGATACAAAGAATGTGTGAAAGAGCTGCCGTAATCAAAGAGGGTAAAATCATCACAGTGGAAACAATTCAAACCTTATTAGAGAAGCAACTTAAAAGAGTCGAATTAGTTTTCAAAACGACACCCATCTCAATAGATTATATTGCAGGTGTAGACAAGGTAAAACAAAAAGACAATCGATTAACTTTTCAATATACCGGTGAAGTTAACACCTTGTTAAATTGGATATCTTCCTTCGATTTATTTGACGCAGTACTCAAGGAGCCAAATCTTGAGTCTATTTTCATGAACTATTACGAAAGATAAATTAGTAACAATGAACAAAAATTTATTCTTCAAAGAACTTAAAAGGAATCGAAAAAACTTCCTCATTTGGACCGCTATTATTATTGGTTTTACATTGATGGTACTGGCTATATTTCCTTCAATGCAAGAGATGGGAAAGGAAATGGAAAGCCTTATGTCTTCCTTGCCTCCTGAAATCATGAAGGCCATGGGCATGGACGCAAATACTTGGTCAAATATCCTTGGCTTTTATAGCACATATTTTGGCATTTACATCGTTGTATTAATGAGTATTTATACCACTTCAAAGGCTACCGGCATTGTTTCCAAAGAAGTATAGGACAGAACTAGTGAGTTTTTACTTACAAGACCATTATGGAGAAAGGTTATTTTCACCAGTAAGATATATTCACTTGGTATTCTAACTTTAGGTGTTTTCCTTTTACAATCAATATTTGCTTTCGTACTCGTAACTGTTTTTGGTGAAGAGGTTAATTACTCAAAATTAGGCGTAATGCAAATCAACGGTCTCTTTCTAATTCTTTTCTTTACCTCTTTAGGAGTCCTTATCTCAATGAATGTGCAACCAAAGAAAAACTTCATGGGAATTGTAGTAGGATTGACTTTTGGGAGTTATTTTCTAAATGCACTCTCCAAATCTACCGATGCGATAAGTTGGTTAGGCTACTTTAGTCCTTTTCATTACATGGATTTTAACGTTACAGACTCCAACTACTCCGTTAATTGGATTTCTGCTATCGTCATGATGACTATAGCATTTATCACTCTTTACATTTCTATGAATCAGTATAATAAAAAAGACATAAATGGCTAATCACCAAAACAACTTAAATTAAATTTATGTTCTCCAAAGAAGAAGCAAAGGAACTTACTACCCTATTTTGGACAAGTTTTGGCAAGTACATGCAAAAGCATAAACCTACTTATGCCAAACATGTAAAATGGGTTAATTACAAAACTGGAGTCAAAGACATTTACTTTCGCTTATATGCAGATAAGAAAACAGCTTCCATAGCGATTGAATTACAGCACCCTGATGAATCTATTAGAAAACTTTTTTACGAGCAATTCACTGAGTTAAAAACTGTATTTACAGGCATTGCTGGAGAATGGAATTGGGAAGAAGATTATTTTGGGTTTAAAGGAAATGAAATTTCTAGAGTTTACCTTAATCATGAAACCAAATTCAATATATTTCTAAAAGACACCTGGGCAGATTGTTTCCATTTTTTTGAAAAGCACTTGGTTGACCTAGATGAGTTTTGGTGCGATTTCAATGAGATATTTAAGAATTTGGACAACTAATTTAAAGCGTCACTTCATATTCTGACAACTCAAAATCATCTCTATCCAACCAATAAATAGAATCCACACCTTGCTACTTGCCAGGTT
>CAJYBK010000324.1 GCA_913064955.1 uncultured Flavobacteriales bacterium | reverse complement strand
TAACGTGCTAATATCTTACTAACTAAATTTCAACAATTTAAATAAATGTATATGATTATATATTATCTTTGCAAGATAAAGACTATTTGGTCTTATTTATTAACGCTTATTTATTTACTATGAAAAACCTATTACTTTCCTTTTTTTTATTCTTTATTTCGGTTGCGCTTTTTTCGCAAAATCCCATTATAATTCCGGGTACAATTGAAGATTCTAATATCAATTTAACTTTACAAAACGGAACTTTTCAATTCTTCTCTGGAGAGGATACTGCAACTATGGGTGCTAATGGCCCTTTGCTGGATCCTACTTTAATCTTAAATCAGGGAGACAATTACAATGTAAATATTACTAATGATTTAGGTCAAGATACTACCATTCATTGGCATGGTTTGCACGTATCTGCGGCAAACGATGGAGGACCACATACAGTAATAAACCCTGGAGCTACTTGGAACCCTCAATTTACAGTACTAGACAAAGCAGGTTTACATTGGTATCATCCGCACCTTCACATGCAGACAGACAAGCATGTTTCCAAAGGAATAGCAGGTCTTATCATTGTGAGAGATACAGAAGAGGCAACTTTAGGGTTACCGATGAACTATGGTGTTGATGAATTTCCGATGGTTTTGCAAACAAAAGGATTTGATGCTAGTGGTCAAATATTAGTTCATACAGATTTGGACACTTCAGTGATGGTCAACGGAACAGTAAATGCTCAAGTAGATTTTCCAGCACAAGTGGTGCGATTAAGGGTGCTTAATGGTTCTTCTCAACGTGTCATGGAATTTGGATTTTCAGATAATCGTTCCTTTAGTTTAATCGGCACTGACGGTGGATTACTTACTGCACCTGTGAATTTAACCAGGTATAGAATTTCATCAGGTCAAAGGGCAGACATTTTAGTTGATCTTTCTTCAGACCTGGGTCAGAATATCCAGATAATGAGTTTTGCCTCTGAACTTCCAAATGCTATTTACGGAGCCACTCAACCGGGAATGGGAGCTGGTGCAACCGCATCTTTGCCTGACTACCCTAACAACCCATTAAACGGTACTGACTTTCAATTGTTAGACATCAACGTTGTTGCACAAACTGCTGCTCCTGTTTTAAGTATACCATCTACATTGGCTTCATGGACTGCCATTCCAGAATCTGCTGCGGATATCACAAGAACTTTGACTTTTACTTCTGCTGGTGCCATGGGAAATCTAAATGGTCCTTTCCTTATCAACGGTGCTACGTTTGACATGGAAACAATCAACTACACTATTCCACTGGGAAATACTGAAATTTGGACACTCACCAATCAAACACCGATTGCACATCCATTTCATATTCATGATGTTCAATTTTTCATTTTAGACATCAATGGGACACCACCACCTGCTGAATTACAAGGATTTAACGATGTTGTGCTCGTTCCAGGAGGGAATGGCGTAGTTAGGTTTATTGCTCAGTTTAGTGATCATGCCAACGACTCTATTCCCTATATGTATCACTGCCATATGCTACCGCATGAAGATATGGGCATGATGGGACAGTTTTTAGTCATAGACCCTGCAGCAGCTGTTACAGTTAACAATCATTTTGATTTAGAAGTATACCCTAATCCAACCTCTTCCGGACTGGTAACATTGAGAAGCAATGAATACAAAGGTATTGTTCAAGTTTTTTCAACTACAGGACAACAGATTGAAACATTTACAATCAATCCTAATCAGACAAAAGAATTGAGACTTCAAAGCGGGATCTATATTCTACAAGATGAAAGCGGTAATTGTGAAAGGGTAATTGTTTTGTAAGTTAAATTGAAACAATTGATAAAAATATCTGTATAACAAGCTTATCACTTTTAAAAATTAAACCTGCAAGGTCAGACTACTTAAAATGTTCCAACTCCAAATATTTTGGCCATAATTATGATTAGAATATCTTTACAAATAAAATGGAAACTCAAAAAAAAACTAACACCTTTAAAATAGTTTTGATTACTATTCTTATAACGTTAGTCGTAATAATATCCCTTCAAAACTTAAGAAAAGTAGAATTAGATGTATTAATGTGGAAAATTGACTTACCTCTTGTTTTACTTCTTACAGTTAATACAATTTGTGTGGCAATTATAACTTTTATTATTGCCAAATGGAAAAGAAAATAGTCATTTCCAATGGGAAGAAAACAGAATAAAAATATCCTTTCAAAAAAAGAGTTTACACTCAGGTTACTGAACTATGCTTTGTTTTCAATCTTGTTACTGCTAATTTCACTATTAATTGGTGTTTTAGGATACCATTTTATAGCAAAACTATCCTGGCTTGACAGTTTCTATAATTCTTCCATGATCCTAACTGGTATGGGACCGATTGATAAGATGACCTCTTCCTCCTCTAAAATATTCGCATCCATCTATGCTATTTATAGTGGTGTAATATTTTTAAGTTCTGTTGCTTTATTCTTTGCTCCAATTGCACACAGATTAATGCATTTATTAAAAATTGAGCAAGATTAATTTATAATGAAAGATAAAAATATTGACAATTATTTAGACAACCACTATATTCATAGAAGTAATTGGTTGAGAGCTGCAGTTCTTGGAGCAAATGATGGGATACTTTCTATTGCTTCTTTAGCAATTGGAGTTGCAAGCGCAACAGACTTGCGTGAACCAATAGTGTTAGCTAGTCTGGCAGGATTAGTTGGTGGAGCCTTATCTATGGCGGCCGGTGAATACGTATCTGTGAGTTCTCAAACGGACATAGAAAATGCTGATATTGAAAGAGAGAAATTGGAATTGGAAGAAATGCCTGAATTGGAATTAACCAGACTGGCAGAAATCTACGAGCAAAGAGGACTTCAAAAAGAAACAGCACTAATTGTGGCCACAGAACTTACCGCTCATGATGCTTTAGGAGCGCATGTAAGAGATGAATTAGGACTCAATGAAATTAGCCAAGCCAACCCAATGCAAGCCGCTTTGGCTTCCGGAGCTGCATTTACTCTCGGAGGATTATT
>CAJYBK010000323.1 GCA_913064955.1 uncultured Flavobacteriales bacterium | reverse complement strand
AAGTTGGAAAGAAAAAACAAATGGAGTAAGGAAATTGCAGATTTAAAAACTGATTTGGTTATTAAATCCTTGAGATTAGAGGATGTACCGGGTACGCATGATGTTATGTATGAATCGGACATAGATAAAATAACGATTACACATGAAGCGAAAAACAGAAATGGTTTTGCTTTGGGAGCCGTTCTTGCTGCCGAGTTTTTAGTTGATAAAAAAGGAATTTATACAATGAGGCAAGTCCTCGGTTTAAAATAGAAAATTATGGGAATTACATCAATACTAATTTACTTAATGATTGTCATTTATTTTGCCTCGCTGTGGAAAATATTTGAAAAAGCAGGAAGACCGAATAAATGGGAGGGATTTATTCCCATCTACAATATTATTATTTGGTTAAAAATAGTTGGTAAACCGTGGTGGTGGGTATTTTTCTTTCCAATTCCATTAGTAAACATCATAGTTACTGTTGCATTGAATGTTGAAACTGCAAGACTTTTTGGTAAGTACGATGCTAAAGACACTATTCTTTGTATTGCTTGTCCTTGGTATTACATACCTTTTTTAGCTTTCAAGGACGAGAATAAATTGGCAGAAGCACCTACCGATTGGTCTAAACCAAAGGACAGAGAAAAAAGGACTTGGCATGATCACATCACTTTGTTTGCCATGGCTCCCTTTGTAGGACATGCAGTTTTATTGATTTTTAAATTAATAGGAACCAAGCAAAAAGCTGGAAAAGGTAGTATGGAATATGAGTGGACCAACGCTATTGGATTCGCAATTGTTGCTGCAACTATAATAAGAACTTTCTCTTTTGAAGCATTTACAATTCCTACTGGATCGATGGAAAAAACTATGAGAATTGGTGATTACTTATTTGTAAATAAATTGAAATATGGACCAAGATCTCCTATGACACCTTTGTCCGTGCCTTTTGTTCACAATAGAATCCCTGGTACTTTCATGAAATCATATGTAGAATGGTTGAAAATGGATTATTACAGACTTCCTGGTTATGGAACCTATACTAGAGGAGATATAATGGTTTTTAATTGGCCAGTTGGAGATAGCGTGTTACTTCACAATGATATTGTAGCTCATGATTATTATTCTTTTGTTAGAACACAGAGTTATAATCGCTTTATTCAAGCAGGGGGAAAAAGTGTACAAGGTTTTGAAACCAAAAGTTGGGAACATATGAATAATACACGGAAGTTCTTAATTGAAGGTGGTGGAACGAGTATTATGGATTGCACCGGTATTGTTCACCCACAAATACCATCTACTAAAGGTATTCAAACCTTGACTTTAGATAAGAAAGAAAATTACGTAAAAAGATGTGTTGCTGTGGGAGGTGACAAATTGGAAATTAAGAATGGAATTATCTACATTGATGACAAGGCCCAAGAATTACCAGTAGAATCTCAATATCAATACCGCTTTTTCTTTAAGGATTGGAATGCAAGATTTGCTGCAGACTTCTTAGATGAAAATTATGGTATTTATAAACAAGACATATCAGGGTCTAATTTATATGATCCTAATGGGAATCCTGAGGCTCAATTTTATAATATTAGTTGCACGCAAGAAGTCTATAATCAACTTAAAAACCATCCTGCAGTTGATACTTCGTTTGCTTTAATAGAACCAAAAAAGACTACTTCTATTTCTAGTAAGTATTCAGAATTTGTAAGTTATTGTGATATTTACCCTAATCACCCGGACTACAATTGGAGTCGAGATAATTTTGGTCCACTTGTTATCCCTGCAGAAGGAATGACTATAGACTTAACTCCCGAAAACTGGATTTTATACAAAAGGACTATAGATGTTTACGAAAACAACGATGTTGAAGAGAAAGCAGACGGCATTTATATTAACGGTACCAAATCTGACAAATACACCTTTAAACAAAACTATTATTGGATGATGGGTGATAACCGTCATGGATCAGTTGATAGTAGATATTGGGGGTTTGTAGGTGAAGATCACATTGTAGGAACAGCATCATTCGTTTGGATGAGTAAACACCCAGAAAAAGGATGGTTTTCTGGAGGGCTTAGATGGGATAGAGTATTTTCATTTGTAGAGTAATTAGAGCTTATGAAAATTGTATTAAACTCAGTTTATCTTGGCAACATTCAATATTATGCTGCTATTAAGAATGCGGATGAAGTCATAATTGAAGTCTGTGACCATTACGAAAAACAGTCATATCGTAATCGCTGTGAAATTTATGGCGCAAACGGATTACTAAAGTTAATTATCCCATTAGAAAGAAGAGGAAAAAGAATGCCGGTAAAAACGGTAAAACTAGACAATGACCAAAAATGGAGACACGAACATTGGCGTTCACTTGCATCTGCTTACCGTTCTTCTCCTTACTTTGAATATTACGAAGATCATTTTGAGCCTTTTTACAAAAAAGAGCATATATACTTAAGTGAATTCAATCAATTGTTACAAGAAAAAATCCTGCAATTATTACAGATAGACACACCAATCACCTATTCAACAGAATACCATAAGAAATATGAAGGATATGTGGATTTAAGAGAGAAAATTCATCCACGACACAAGCCCGAAGTCCAAATCCCAAAAGAAGGTTATATGCAAGTATTCGATGCGAAATGTGGCTTTATACCTAACTTATCCATTGTGGACTTAATGTTTAATGAGGGACCTAGAGGGGTTACTCTTTTAAATCATATTACAACCTAACAGGAACTTACTTTTATCTTTTTACAAAGAACTCTACACCCTTTGGACTACTCCAAGCGTAATTGATTGTTTTATTTATAAATGAAGATAGTTTGCTGCTTGCTGGAAAGAACGCTGCACAAGTCGGAACTTCAACACCCCACTTAGATGACTTTGCTAATTCACCTTTGACTATAAGCACAGAAAACTTATGCTTATCTTCTGTATTAACTGCTATAACGGCATATCCTTCGTTAACTAATTCTTGTGCATCCGTAAGGACTTTTTGATCTGGCGCAAAACCTAAACTTTTCCATGAATTCCCAGCAGTAATGAAATCATATATCTCGTTGTATTCAATATATTCTCCAT
>CAJYBK010000322.1 GCA_913064955.1 uncultured Flavobacteriales bacterium | reverse complement strand
AAAGATGGAAAAGTAGGTTTGTATTCTTCAAAATTAACCACCGCCCAGGCATTTGCCTTATTTTTAACGATTTCATTCCGATAATCCACCGCGTTGATTATTCTTTGCTTGTATTTGAACTCTGCAGACTGTTCTTCAAAAGTAAAACTCCCAATGCCTTCTGTGAACGTAAAGTAAATAGCACTATAATCATAGTACAAAGTTCTAAAACTATAGAACCCCATAAGGGTTGATGTGGTAAGACCGGCCAAACCGACAAAGAAAGCAATCAAGAAGAATTTGCTAAACTTTTTTATCAAGATGAAGAAAATAATAAAAAGTAAAATCAAAACGATGTAAAAGTCAATCCTTAAGCCTCCTAGCACTCCAATTTTCAAAGGAGGAACAATTTGATACAAGGACACTGAAACTGGAATTACTATTGCGATGGACAGCACTCCAATTATCAAGGAAGAGGTAGGATCTTTAAGCTGCTGCCAAAATCCTTTCTTTTCTACTTTATCCCTTTTCTCCTCCAATTCTTACAGATTTTACTAACTATGGTTGAGTAAATAGTGTACCACTATTTGTGCCATAATGATAATAATTACCCTCATTAGCGTCATCAATATTTCCTTTTGTGGAATTTCTACTATTCAATTCCACTTGCCACTTATAGTTTTGTATTTCTCCTTGTAAATCACTGTGAAGTAATGAGTAATCATTCGTAACTAAGTCAGGTTGATAGAAAATAAATCTTTTATTATTAAACTTTCCTATTCTATAATAATGCCAAATCTGATAAGGATATGCACTAGGCTCATTTGGCCTATCCTCCACATTATTAGGAGGGCCGTACTTCAAATAAATTCTCCCCCTGTCTGTTTCATAACCTTCTTTAACAGTCGTTCGAAACATCTGATCCACTAAATCAACTTGTTTTTTGTAATCTTCCCAAGCCATTTGCGGGGATTGAGAGTTTACATTATACCAATAACTATAAATGAATTGTCTTTTTAATGTATCATCAAATTTCTTAACCTGGTTGTCGATCATTCTGTTTTCTCTATCCGACACAATTGGATACAGACAATAGATATATTCATCCAATGAATCTGCATTCATTTTTTCTACAAATGAACCTGTATAACTGACATCTTTCAAATTTTCTTTACTTAAATCTGCTTCCAAACTAAGTCTAGAGAAAGGTAGTTTCTTTTGGACCACTATCTCATTCTCCTTGTTCCTTACTTCAGCTACAATTTGATAATCTCCTGTAGGTAGTTTTGTAATATCAAATACATTTAATACGGGTATTACCTGAGTAGCAGACTCCCTTTTTGTTTTGGCAAATGTTCCTGCAATTGAATTCGTTTTAGTATTTTCTATATAGTGGCTAACAATAAATTTGTTTTCGGAGAAATGAGGTTCAGTGTTATATACTTCAAAATAATATGCAATTTTATCATATTCAGGTGGAAAAAAGTCTGCCAATAAAGGAAGCAAATCATAACCCGATTTTGATAAAACATTTTGTTCAGTTGTGGATACAAAAGAAGCGACCAATTGTATGTCACTAATTTCGCAGTGCATTTCTGACCAATGAGTTAACAAGGGACGTGACACAACTTGCTCTGTAGCATTAGGAAGATTTAGATCTAGAATAGAAACTTCCAATGTATAGTTTTCCTTGTTGTTAATTGAATATCGTTGAACTTCTAATAAGTTCTCATATACCGCATCAATATTTTGTTCTGCATTCTCAAGTATAGTTTTACTAAAATCAACAATGCTATCTCCTTTTTTCAGTATTTGAGTAATTTGAACCTTACACTTACCAATTCCTTCTTCATTCTTTACATAAGAAATAGTAGAAGCATATACCTCTACATAGGATTCTACAATAGAACCTTCAGGAGAATTAAAATACTTTGCTATTTTTTTATCTGCCTTCAGTGTTCTGCCACCAAAACCAAGAATTTTTCCCGCAACACTATGAATAGGAAACATGACCCTTCCTCTAAAAAAGTCAAATGACCTCCCTTCTTTGGTTTTGGTTAGTCCAGCTTTTTCTAAAAATTCAAGCTTATAGCCTTTTTTTACTGCGGCTTCAGTAAAAGCATTGGAAGTTTCAATACAATATCCCAAATTAAATTTTCGGATAATGTCTTCTCTAAATCCTCTTTTAACAAAATAGGATAACCCAATCGCTTTTCCACTTTCATTTTCGAATAAATTATCTTCAAAATGCTTGGCTGCAAACTCATTGACAATCGATAAATTCTCTCTGATACTGGTCGCTTGAATTTCCTCAGGTGTTCCCTTTCGATCTTCCTTAATCTCAATGCCATATTTATTGGCCAACCATTTCAAGGCTTCTACATAAGAAAAATGCTCATGCTCCATTAAAAATGAAACCACATTACCACCTTTTCCAGTACTGAAACACTTCCAGATTTGTTTGGCTGGAGAAATCATAAAGGAAGGCGTTTTCTCGTCAGTAAATGGGGACTTGGCTTTAAAACTCGAACCTGCCTTTTTCATTTGTACAAAATCACCAATCACCTCCTCTACACGAGCAGTCTCAAATACTTGATCTATGGTTGATTTTGATATCAAAGATTTATTTTTTTTGAAGACTATAAAAGTAATAAGAATTTACACATTTATATAGCGATAAAAGAAAAAAGGGTTCACAACATATAGTCATGAACCCTTTTCACATGAAAAAAAGTTAGCAGTTTAATCCATATCAAAACGCACACCTAAAGAGATGTTGTTTTGTTTTATAGCTTGATCTTTAAATATTGGAGATAAATCATACTTTACATAAAGTGCAGTATCATCAAAAGCCACATAGCCACTTAAACCATATACTAAGCTCGTAGCATTATAGCTTCGTTTTATTTTATCTTTAATGTTCTCTCCATCAACTGAATATTTTAGTTTTTGTCTGGTGCCAATATTAAAACCTGCATAACCACCTAAACCTATTTTAAATTGATTGCGAGTCGAATACCTGAAATACGTATCTCTGTCAATACGCTTTGATGGCCCAAACTCGAAGTGAACCGGAAACACCAAGTTGCTA
>CAJYBK010000321.1 GCA_913064955.1 uncultured Flavobacteriales bacterium | reverse complement strand
TTTTAAGGTGGGGGTTAGTTAGGCACTGTTAAGGTAATGAATGGCTGAAGCTGCTTGTAATTTCTCAATTTCATTGCTAATAATCACAATTTGTAGATCTCGCTCCGGATAATCCAATGCATCAAATGCGGCACGACCTTTTCTAAATGCATCTGAGATTTTACTAGCAGATTGTATTACAGATTCTCTTCCAACTGCATATTTACCCCAAAATCTATCACCACCTGAAGTAGGAAAATCTATTGAAGATGTAAAGTAACCATATGCTTCATCCCAGTGGTGCTGCATATCAGTGTAGTTTTCTCCAGCTACCAAATTACTGTTGTCGTCATCCGAAAGCGTTCCCAAATAATTGATGGTAATTTGACTAGCAAAAACTGCAGACATTAATCCTTTTTCAATTACTTGACCATATTCAAATCCATCTGCACTCATTAAATAAGGGCCACTTGTTCCATCATTCGGCCATACACCTGCTACGCCTGGAGAGCCTGTCATGTTAGCATTACTTATAACATCAAGACTATCCATATAATTTTCAAATATGAGTTGTATTCCTGCGTCTGGGGAACCATCTGCAGAAGCAAATGCTGTTTTGTTTTTTAATTGCTTTGTGGAGCCAGTCATTCCAAGACTATTTACATCATCCCAAGTTTAACTGTTATTTGCATACATGTTCTTCAATTGAGTAGCGCTTACCGCTACGCCTTGAGTATTAGCAGTTTTCATATACAACACAATCTCGCTCAACATATCCAGTCTTTGTGCTTGTCCAGAAAAACTTACTGTTGAATTTCCGTTTTGATCAACAAAACTATATGTGTTTGGTACTTCAAGTCCTCCACTGTCTATTATGTATTCGCAAGAATTATTTTCTTTTTTTGCTTTTTCATCATAGTTGGTTGCCGCTGGATCTGTACAGCCTTTTCTACAACTTCCGAAGGAAATAGATATAGATGCTAAGATTAAGATGGTTTTATATTTATACATAACTTTTAATGTTATTTAGATTAATTCTACGGAACAAAAGTAGCGGTGATTGAAGGAAACGACAATACCCAAAAAAGGGTATATTTTTAATGTATAAGATTCGTTTAATATAGATATTAAAAATCCATCGTGGATGAGTACTTAAAACAGATGTAGCTACAAAGGCTCAAACTGTTATTTTTAACGTAAACCAATTAGTATAGTTCATGAGATTAATAGCGGATAGTGGCTCAACCAAAACGGATTGGTTGCTTTTAGATCAAGATCAAATTGTTTGCGAATATCAAACAGTTGGTTTAAATCCTTACCTCAATACAAAAGAGTCTATAATGGATGTACTAAGAAATGACCTTTTAGCAAATTTTTGTGCTGGAAACATTAAGAGCACAACTAGTATTGAGTTTTATGGAGCAGGTTGTTCTGTCAAATCCAAATCCAAGTTGATTGAGGATGCGCTTCACTGCTTCTTTCCATTTGCAGATATATCTGTATCTCATGATTTGTTAGGTGCTGCCAAAGCGGCTTGTGGTAATAAACCTGGGATTGCGATTATTTTAGGAACCGGTAGTAATAGCTGTTATTACGATGGGGAGAATATAGTAAATAACGTGATGTCCTTAGGTTATATTTTAGGGGATGAAGGTAGTGGATGTTATATGGGTAAAAAATTACTCCAAGATTATCTTAACAAGGATATGCCTGAAAATTTAAGAAAATTATTGTTTGATGATAAAAGAGTAACTGCTGAAATTATTTTTGATAACGTATACAAGAAGGTGAGACCTAACAAGTATATGGCATCTTTTAGCGAATGGATTGGACAGAACATTAAAGCACATAAGTATTTGCAAGATTTGGTTTTTCAGTCATTCGATGATTTCTTTAAACAACATATTATTAAATATGAAAAATATAAATCTCTACCCTTAAACATTGTTGGGTCTGTTGGCTATGCGTATCAAGACATTCTTAGGAAAGTAGCGACTAAACATGGTTGTAATATTAGTACAATAATTAAGTCACCATTAGAGGGATTGATTAAATAGGATTGCAGTTTAAGATATTCTAAAAGCAATTTTTATAGGCAAGAAAGTGTATTCAATCTATATATTTTCCACAAATACCTAAAACTGGTTTAAATATTTCCAAATATGCGCGTTAAATGTTAAATTCGCATCTAATAATTGAAGTATAATCTAAATCAACAATACGAATGGCATTTGACATTAATATGATTAAGGAAGTTTATTCTAAATTTCCAGAAAGAGTTGCAGCGGCTAGAGCTGTAGTAGGAAGACCTTTAACGTTATCAGAAAAAATATTATACGCTCACCTTTGGGATGAAGCTACAGATAAGCCAGGTGGAATGCCTTCTGTTAGTTATGAAAGAGGAAACGCATATGTTGATTTTGCTCCTGATAGAGTGGCAATGCAAGATGCAACCGCACAAATGGCACTTTTACAGTTTATGCAAGCGGGTAAGAAAAAAGTTGCTGTTCCTTCGACAACGCATTTGGATCACTTGATTCAAGCAAAAGTTGGAGCAACTGCTGATTTACAGAATGCTTTAAACAATAGTTCGGAAGTATTTAACTTTCTTCAAAGTGTTTCAAATAAGTATGGTATTGGATTTTGGAAGCCTGGTGCTGGAATTATCCACCAAGTTGTTTTGGAAAATTATGCATTTCCAGGAGGAATGATGATTGGAACAGATTCACATACAGTAAATGCTGGTGGATTAGGAATGGTAGCGATTGGTGTTGGTGGTGCTGATGCTGTTGATGTTATGGCTGGTATGCCTTGGGAATTAAAATTTCCTAAGTTAATTGGAGTTAAGTTAACTGGTAAGTTAAGTGGTTGGACTGCTCCTAAAGATGTTATCCTTAAGGTGGCTGGAATTGTTTCAGCAAAAGGAGGAACCGGTGCTATAGTTGAGTATTTTGGTGAAGGTGCTATTTCAATGTCTTGTACAGGATAAGGCACAATTTGTAACATGGGTGCTGAAATAGGCACAACAACTTCTACTTTTGGCTATGACGAAAGTATGGAGAGTTACTTACGAGATACTGATAGAAGTGATGTGGGAGATG
>CAJYBK010000320.1 GCA_913064955.1 uncultured Flavobacteriales bacterium | reverse complement strand
TCCATTCGAGCCTCGTTCTTTGTTAGGAATAAAAGCAAAAGGTAATCCAAGTGGGGTGGGGATATCAGCAATGTATAAATTGATTGGCCCAGATATAATCTTGTCGTTTGGGACAATAATGGCTTTCCTCAATTTGAAGTAGTAATGAGGATGATCTAAGTCACAAGTTGTATAAAGTGCAGTGTCAATGTGAATTTCTCCATTGCCTTGTCTTTTAACTTTGTTTCCATGAATATAACCTTCTCCTTCTTGAAGTTTAACATGATACGTAATACCTCGCTTTGTTTCAAAATTAAACTTTAAACTGTCCGCTGTTGTGGTGGTCTCTCCATCTGTTAATTCTGGTATCCCGATTTTATTCCCTGTTGAATCCAAACAGTATTTTGCAAGGACATTTTTTGTTTTGAAGTCAAATTCAATATAGCACGCATTAAGAATATATGTGCCATAATCAATGTGCGCATTATTGTATAAATACGCCTTTTCTTTCCCTAAATTTAGAATCATTGAATCCTCGGCATTATAATTGAGAGGTGCTTCTAATTGACTAGTAGAGTCTTGAGAAAAGTATGAACCTAAATTGATTATTAACAACACAGCTAGAATAACTCTAAAAGAATTAACTCTTAGAGCATTGCTTAAGCGCGTATTTTTGAGCCTTAAGTATTGTGATGTTTTATATGACAGCAAACAATATTGAATTATGAAGTCAGCAAAAGTAACATATTCTCCTAAGAAACGAAGAAAATCGTGGATACTTGCCTTAACGATGTTAATGTTTGTGAATTTTTTGGTGGCCCAAACTGGCCTAGGAATAAATACAGTCGTTATTGATCCCGGACATGGAGGGAAAGATCCAGGTGCCGTAAACGGAAAAACCTATGAGAAGGATGTAGTACTCAATGTAGGGTTGGAACTGGGCAAAATGATTAAAAAGCAATATCCAAAAGTTAATGTCATCTATACAAGAAGTACCGATGTCTTTGTGGGATTAGCTGATAGAGCTGCTATCGCAAATAAAGCAGGAGCAGATTTGTTTATTTCATTGCATTGTAATGCTGCGGCTAATAAATCAGCCAAAGGAGCAGAATCATGGGTGCTAGGTCTTCATAAGTCGGCAGCATCTTTGGAAGTAGCAAAAAAGGAAAATAATGCCATTTTAATGGAAGATGGTCATGAAAATACCTATGAAGATTTTGACCCTAATGATCCTGACGCATACATTGCTTTGGCGATGCGTCAAAATGCTTTTTTAGATCAAAGCTTGGTATTGGCAGATTATATTCAGAAAAACTTTGTAGGGGATTTAAAACGTCACGATAGAGGAGTTAAACAAGCAGGTTTTGTGGTCTTATACAGAGCAACCATGCCGTCTGTTTTAGTTGAACTAGGTTTTTTATCGCACCCTGAAGAGGAAAAATTCCTTTCAAGTAAAGAAGGGCAAAAGAAGTTAGCCACAGAATTGTTTGATTCGTTTAATTCATACAAAGCACATACCGATAAGGTGGATGGAATTACTGGTAATGTTGGAGAAGACGAGATAGAAAAGCCAGACGTAAAAGTGATTCCGGTGAAGAAAGAGGAGCCTAAGGAAGTAGTAAAAAATGAATCTGGGATAGTGTTTAAAGTACAAATTGCTACATCTACATTAAATTTACCAACCAAACCAGAGAACTTTAAGGGCATGAATGACGTAGAAATGATACCGTCTGGGAAATGGTTTAAATATTTTGTTGGCAGTTACAGTTCTTATGATGATGCCAAATCTAGACAAACAGAGGTGAGGGAGAAAGGTTATGATACAGCATTTATGGTCGCATATGAAAACGGGAAGAAAGTTGATGTAAAATACGCAGCCGAAAAAAGTAAATTGAAAAAATGATATGAAAGTAAGAAAAGAATTTATCGTTGGAATTTTTGCAGCTCTTGCAATTACCGCACTTATTTTAGGTTTCTTTTTTCTAAAAGGCCAAACACTGTTTGGAGAAAAACAAGAATATTTTGCGATTTACGATAGCGCAGATGGAATTGCAGAAGGTAACGCTGTTAAATTGAATGGAGTCATTATTGGAAAGGTAACTGAAGTTTCACTAAACCCAAAAGATGTACGTTCTACAGTTATTAAATTTGAAATTACAAATGAAAATGTAAAAATACCTTTAACATCTAGAGCAGAGATGAAAGGTGATTTATTAGGTACAGTAAGTATTAATATCATATATCCTGAAGAGCAAATTCCAACTTTTCATGCCAATGGAGATACTTTGATAAGTGCGGTTGCTGAAGATTTGCAAAAAACACTTGAAAAGAAAATTGACCCATTGATGGGTAAAGTAAATCTTTTACTAGAAACAGCTGATGGGGCTATCACAACCATAGATAATATTTTTGGAGAGAACACAGGTCAGGTGAACGAGACGTTTGCAAAATTAAATAACTCGATGACCAATTTTGAGAGCATTACTAAGAATGTAGATTCGTTAACGTATGTCTTAAATCAAAGTAAATACCAAATGACTTCGATGATTTCTAATATTAATAGTATTACAGGAAACATTAAAGAGAGTAATGATCAAATCACCAATATCTTGGCGAACTTTTCAGATTTATCTGATTCATTGAAGGCTTTAGATATTAACGGTATCGTAAACAAAGCTAATGGAGCATTGGATAACGTGAACCTGATATTGGATGAGATCCAAAACGGAGATGGTACTTTAACCAAGTTGATGCAAGATTCATTGCTGTATAACAACATGAATGATATGGTAGAAGAAGCCACAAGACTTGTTGAAAATATTAAGGAACACCCGAATAGATATATCCAATTCTCAGTGTTTGGAGGAAAAGATAAAGGTCCGAAATTAGATCATAGACAAGAGAAGATTTTAAGAAAATATGTTAAAGATACTTTAGAGCCAATGTATCCTTAATATTATTTAATCTTTTTGGAAGGCAGTTAATTCAATATTAACTGCCTTTTTTTGTTTAAAAAAATACCATATTAGACGCATTAGTTGTAGAATGTTTATTTTCTTTGTATTCGAATAATTAATTTAGACTAAATGGTTATTAGTAGCATTATT
>CAJYBK010000319.1 GCA_913064955.1 uncultured Flavobacteriales bacterium | reverse complement strand
TTAGGGTCCGCTGTCCAATCTGCATTATCTGTAGACATTAATTCATTAGGAGACGCTGTTGTTTGTGGATACTTTCAAGGTCAAGTTGAGTTTAGTGGAACTGAAGCAAATTGGATATCTACTTCCGCTTCTAACGGTGAGGATATGTTTCTAAATACATATAGCAACTTAGGTATCTTGAAAAGTTCTAAGTTTAACAATTCTGGTCTAGGTAATGACCGAGCAAAAGCAGTGGCGCTTTATGGCGATACTGTTTCTTATATTGCTGGGTACTACGGCTCTTCAAATGCAGCAGGATTGGATTTTGACCCTGCGGAACTTTTGCAAGGGAGCGGTGGTACGAATTCTGGCTTTATTGCCAAAGCAAGTTATGCTTTGGTTCCTAACAGCGGAGGATGTAGCGCAGGAACCTCTGAATCATTTCCAGCAGGAACATGGATTATCGGAATGGACAATACTACTCAACCTGGTAGATTTTATTCTAATATACCTGATGGTTATTTAGATGCCGGTGACGCCACAAGTGGCACTACGCCTTTTAACTTGCGAGGTTATGGATTAGCAAATGAGTTACTACAAAACGAAATTCCAATCTATTGGGCTATTGCTTCTGCTAAGTTAAAAGATGATGTGGATATAAATGTGGATGTGGATCAAATATTTCCAACTACAGTTGCTCTTGGCGCTACTGACTTTAGATCTGGACCATTTGTTATTCATCCTAATGACACTGCTGCGGCTAGAGTTATAATTGAAGCCTTTAATACTTCAATGGCTAATTCTTTGGACAATGTAAAAGTTTACGAGACCAATGCTGCGGTTAATATTAATTATAAATACAGATTGGCTTTCAAGCCTAAACTTTTATTATTGACGAATGGTGGCTTTAAAAATCCTGAATTTCAATATGAAAAACATAGTAAAGTTTTAATAGATTTAGCCAACTTTGATCCATCCATAATTACCTATGACAAAGCAGCTAACATCTCTTTAGATCAAAATAGTTGTTTTACCCTAGCTACAGAAGCGCATTGGAAAAGCGGTGAAGGTGACGCCTATAACGCTGAAGAGCCAGCTAGATTAAAACAATTTATACTTGGCGGAGGTAACTTCCTTACACAATGTGCTGGAATTGATGCTTATGAGAGTTATGAATATTTCCATACAACCAAAGGCATGTTGGAAGAAGGTAATAGTTATTATAGTGACAACCAAAAAGATGGCGCTCACACTGAATATATTTTTGACGAACCTTTCTATCAGATTAATGGTCCATTAGCAAATGCCCCTACTGGAACCTTTGTTGGGATTAGGCTTGCTGCAGGAAGTGCGTATAAAGGTCGTTCTCAAAACTATGTAGACAAAGACGCTCCTTACAACTCTGACCGAGTAGCAATGGACATTCAATTGGTGCCTGACGGAGAGGAAGGTGGACATGTTTTCTATTTAGGTGGGCATGATTACAGAAAAAGAGGTGGTAGTGGTACACCTCCTGGAGATGCTCCATACGAATTAGGCATGGTAAACGGTTTGAGAATGATTTTAAATGCTGTATTTATTCCACCTAATAGACCTCAGTCATGTCCAGATATTATGTTTTGTTCTGCAACTGTTTGTAAGCCAACTATTGATTGTAGACCGAATGATACAGTAACAGCTAACTCTTCTTGTGACTATACTTTGGGAGATTATACTACTGATGTGCTAAACACTGTTACGGATGTATGTGGGTCAGGTTCAACGCTTGTAACTCAAAATCCTGCTATAGGAGCAACCTTAAGTCCTGGTGTTCATCCCATTACTTTAATAGTTACTGATGGATTTGGAGAAAAGGACAGTTGTACTTTTGATTTGGTTGTAAAAAACAGTTTTAACCCAACTGTTATTAACTGTGGTGATGTGTTAATCAATGAAAGCACAATGGCCGGTATTGACAACACTACAACTTTTGGTTGTGCTGCATTTAGCACCCCTGGAAAAGATAAGTTCTATCAAATTGATGTCCCTGTTGGGAATTATCAATTGGTAATTGGATTAGATAATGTGTCGGACAATGATGCTTACACTGAATTATTTTGGATTGGTAGTTCATGCCCTTCTGGAGGTGGTTGTATTGAGCAGCATCAATATGTAAACGCATTTCAGAGTTTTCAAAGTGGCGGTAACTTTATCAATTTTTTCGCGACTGGTCCTGGAACCTACTTTTTGGCAATCGACTCTCAAGGAGATGGTGTAACAGAATATGATTTAACATTCGACTGTATACAATCTGGAATTCAATTAGATAATAGTGGTTGTACAAATGACACCGACAATGACGGGCTAGTATCAAGAATTGATGCAGCTTTAAGTAATTCTGTTACTCATTGCCAATCTGCCACTTTTTGTCAAGATGTTTATGTCGCAAATGCCGAAAATTCAGAATGGCTAGATTCTATTAGCGTTAAATTAGATAGTTGTTACATTAATGTGACTAATATATCAACTCCACACCCTACTGGACAATATGAACCAGGAAATTGGATTCCAACATATTCTGTGGCTAACAATCAAATTTCATGGCAATTTAACAACTCTTCCAATCCTGTTTGGGGAGATGGAAGCGAAGTAAATGGTTATGACTGTTCTATTGCGGAAACTCAAATGTATACCTTTTGTTTTGACGCTGATATCTCGCCTACTTGTCCTAGTAGCGATGATTTAGATATAGTAGTTTATGTATCGGACGATGGTATTGGTTTAGGAGTCAATGATGTTCCTGGAGCAGACTCTGACACTTTATCGTTTAATTTAACAACTATCGCAACACCCACTTTAAGCTATACGTCATCTACATTCTGCCCTTCTGGAACGGCAACTCCAACTTTTTCTCCTGCATTAGGAACATTTAGTTCTACAGCAGGCTTAGTAATAGATGTCAATACAGGAGTTGTTAATTTAGCAACTTCAACTTTAGGTTCTTATGTGATAACCTATTATGAGCCTAACAATTGTAAATTTGTCACTTTTAACTTAACAATCGAAGATGTCACTGCACCAACCATGGTATGTCAAGATATTAACTTGTATCTAGATGCGGCTGGTAATGCTTCTATTGCAGCAAGTGATTTAGATAATGGGTCTACTGATAATTGTAGTGCCATTACTTTTA
>CAJYBK010000318.1 GCA_913064955.1 uncultured Flavobacteriales bacterium | reverse complement strand
GGAATGTGCACACCTTCATATTGTACAGAAGGTTCTTCTCCTTCCTCTATGAAATGAGCGATGATAGTTTGTGTTTGAGTAGGTTCGTAGTTTGCTTCAATTGAATCTGAACTGGGATTAATAATATCAATTATTTCCCAATAATCAAACTGCATTCCAACGTTAGGAATTGCCTTAAGTAAAACGTCTATCCCTCCGAAATAATCTCCATCAAAAGGATATTGATTAGGAGTGATAGAGTTTATTTTAATTTTTCCAGCATTTGTAGGTTCCACATCATAGGTGATAGGGTAAGGTCCAACAAGATTGTAGCAATTTATCATACCTTGATTTAAAGCTGCACATCTTGCATTGATAAAATCCTTAAGTTCTTGAACGTTGGCTTGCCATCCTGTCATTGTTCCACCTGGCCAGCGGTTAATTTGTTGTTGCATTTCAGGCTCAATAATATTTATCAAACTGTCTAAGTGTTGAATCATGAAATCACAACTGAAAGTAGTATTAGACAAATCAATGTATCTTGAAACGTAGTATTGATAAAATATTTCATTGTCCATCAATTTATTCATCAATACAGTATGTCCTTGACCACCTGGGTCTGGCAATGCTTCCGCGTTACAAGGATCAGCATTAGGAGTTTCATCGGGTATACCAGTGTAATTGGTGTAATGACCAAATGTTGCATCCATGTCCCAAAGTACATAACGCCATTTTTTCTTATCTTCTAAAGGATTAAGTCCTCTCCACCATGCAGTATTCCAATTCAACCAGTCCTTGCTAACTACATAACTGTTAAGCACGAAATAATCAATCAAACTGTGCCAATTGTAAACACTGTCGATATAATCCCATACTATAGGATCAGTAACATTGTTAGTATTTACATAATTTACAAAGGCGTCCCAATCAGTTTGAGATTGCGCTCCCCCAAATTCAGACCAAGTGCTGCCCCAAGTTTTTAAAAACTGAACATTTGTTGGGGACTGATCATATAATTCCTTTTGACCATAATAGGTATCCAAAAAGTCATTGTCATCTACTTTTTCTCTAATGTCATAAAGCCCCCAATATTGAGCATTTACATATAAGACACATGGTTCGAAACTTCTTTCGTCCAATTTTAATTCACCTACTTGGGATAAACTATGCACATATGAATCTCTGATGTGAGCACCATCTTCAAATGGATAATTGTCATTGGCAGCTGCTTTAATAATCAGTTTGCTATACTCATCTCTGTTTTTACCTCTGAAAATTGGATGCCTGACTGCATGGTTGTAGCCGTATTGATCAACCATTTTAAAGTCAAAACCTCTCTGGTCATAAGCCCAACTATCGTTACCATGTTTGTTATAGTAACCTTCTCCCTCGTCTAGTAAAGTTCCGGTGGAATTAAACATTTCAAAAGCGCCATCAAAATTATCACTAAATGCTCCTGCGGCAATATCATTAATGAAATCTTCTACTTCATCACCACAAATTGCGATAATAGGAACTGTGTGTGAAATGTTAATAAAATAGGTGTTAGTGGAAACAAAACTAGGTGGGGTGTTAGGGTCTGAAGAAATACTAATAGCTCTTAAAACTGTATTTGCCGTAATGTTTATTGGAGTTGAGTAGAGAGGAGAACCAGCATTAGGAGTAGTCCCATCGAGAGTATATCTAATATCTTCTCCGCCAGTATTACTTATTGTTACAGAAGTTGCGCCAGGCAGAATTCCCGATGGTGTTGAGAAAATAGGAAAGGAAGCATATTCATTTTTTGCATTAGTGGTCTTTGCGTTAGGAGTGGCTGCTGTAAAAACACTCCATGTGGTTGCTCTGTCAGTAGTTCTTCCCCTAGAATGATTTTTTTGACAAGGTATGAGGGTGATGCTGTCTACAACAATTCCACCATTGTCCGCTAAAATAAATTTTTCTGGTTTGGTTTGAGTTAATTTGAAATTAGTATGAATGTCAAGTCCTGCTGTAGTTGCTCTTCCGCTGCAGTATATCATTAGGTGTCCATTAGCAGGCACGATACCAGACTGAATTTGAAACTTCCCAACATTATTAGCTTTGTCAGATAGAAACCATCCTGATATGTCAACAGGAGCTCCAGATTGATTATATAGTTCTACCCAGTCTTCATTTTGACCAAACCCATCGACATTATTAGAAATATTAGCCGCAGAATATTCATTTATAACTATTTGGCCTAACATATTGCTAGTCAGGAAGAAGAAAATGAATGAAATGGAAAGTATTTTCATTAAAAAGGATATTATAATTCAATCAAAAATAGCTATTTCTTCGGATAATTCAATAGTAAAGTAAAAGAAGATTATTTTTAGACTCCCTACTTTTCTGTTAAATGAGCTAGTTTCTCTCCAATTATACTTCCTATAGCAACGCCCATGCCTCCCATACGGACGCCACAATAAACATTTGGTTCTATTTCCTGAATAATTGGCTTTTTAGTCTCGCCAACACCCATAATTCCTGACCATCTCATGTCAATTTCAAATTGATGTTCAGGTATAATAACTTCCTTTAAAAGATGTTCTAGTTGAGCTTGAATTACAGGGGAAGTTGTGATTTGTGTAGTCTTTTCCCCTTCAAAATCTAAATTTCTCCCACCCCCAAATAATAACCTGCTATTGATATTTCTAAAATAATAGTAGCCTTCATCCATATGAAACGTTCCATTTAATTTCAGGTTTTTGATCGGTTTGGTAATTAACACCTGAGCCCTTGCCGGTTCAACATCCAAATGAGGAAGTATCGTCTTTGCAAAGCCATTTGTTGCAATCAACAAATTTTTAGTTTCGAATGCATGATGTTTATCCGTAATTATTTTAATTTGATTATCAAGTTTTCTGTAACTGCTAATTGTAACTCCATTTAGTATTTCAATTTGCTGAGATTGAACAATCTTTAACAGTTTTTTGATCATTTTACCTGTGTCAATTTGGCCCTCAAATCGATTGAATATTAAACCAGATAAGTTTTTAAAACCAAGAGTGGAAATATCTTCTTTTTTGTCAATATAACAATCTTTTTTAAATAATGGAAAGAGTAATTTATTAAGGTTTTCTAATTTTTCTTTTGTTTGATGGTATAACTCTTTGTCATGGTTTTAAAATAATTCGTAACTTCCGTTTTGCTGATAATCAATGTCCGATAT
>CAJYBK010000317.1 GCA_913064955.1 uncultured Flavobacteriales bacterium | reverse complement strand
AATAAGGCAAGATGATGATTTAGAAAAATTTAAAAAAAAACTAGCCACAACCTTTAGCAATAAGGCTAGTAAGGAAATGAAGGAACAGATTTTAATTGGTTTGGAAACGTTAATCAAAGGTGAAGACACTGGTTTCGTGGGTGCATATGAAAAGGCAACAGGCTTGAATGCTACTCAATTGAAAACAAAAGCCACTTCTCTTTTTACTAAAATATTG
This sequence comes from uncultured Flavobacteriales bacterium, assembly GCA_913064955.1. Classification (GTDB taxonomy): domain Bacteria; phylum Bacteroidota; class Bacteroidia; order Flavobacteriales_D; family Parvicellaceae; genus Parvicella. The sequence continues at coordinate 3,025 of CAJYBK010000317.1, read as the reverse complement.
CACAACTACGGGCAATTAAACATTCAAACTATTGACAAATTTGTACATAAACTGATCCGTTCTTTTTCTCGAGAACTAGGGCTCACAACCAACTTCGAACTAGAAACCAATGTAGATGAATTCATTCAAAGGTGTATTGATGAATTATTGGAAAGTGTAGGAGACAATAAGCAACTTACTAAAACACTAATAGACTATACAAGAAATCTAGTGGATGAAGATGGTTTTCCAAATTTGGAATACGCTTTAGAAAGTCAATCCAAACTATTAAGAAGTGAAGAAGGCGGATTGGCATTGGAAGTATATAGCGACATGTCATTACAAGACTTCGAAGAAATTCAAAAGAAACTTACTCAAACAAAAAAAGAACACAGATCTGCACTTAAGGAGCAAGCCAAGAAAATACTTTCCATGATGGAGGGGTATGACTTTAGCGCTGTAAAAAATGGGAGAACCATTTCTTATGCTAAAACCATCGATGACATTATAAAAGACGAAAAACATATCAGTTATTCAGAAACACAAATAAAAAACGCCAGAGAAGAAAAATGGTACTCTAAAGCTTTTATCATAGCAAATCCTGAAATCGATAGTCACATCAAAGCCATTTCTGAAAAATTAAAAAAGGAACTGCTCCAACTATTTAGTTTAATTAAAAAAGAAAACCTTTATCTTGAAGTAGACAAAAAACTCGTTTCGTTCTCGTTACTAAATAGCATCAAACAGATTCTTATAAAAGTAAAGAAGGATAACAATATTGTTTTCATAAGTGACTTCAATGAGATAATCAGTGAGGTTATCAAGAATGAGCCTACTCCATACATCTATGAAAAAATGGGAAATCGATTTAGTCACTACTTTATCGATGAATTCCAAGATACTTCAGTTTTGCAATGGAACAACCTAATACCTTTAGTACATGATTCGTTAGCAACACAAAATAAGAATCTCATAGTTGGAGATGCCAAACAATCCATCTACAGGTGGCGTGGCGGTGATGCTTCACAGTTCATCAACCTCCCACAAGTTAATGCTGATATTGCGGACATAAACTTCATTAACTCCTCGTTTGTAAGAAATGGTGACATCCAGACACTTCAAGACAATTACCGTTCCTCGGAAAGCGTTATAGACTTTAATAATTGGCTTTTTGAAAGGTTAAAAGATGAATATGCAGCTTATCCTATTATTCAGGAAATCTACAAGGACGTTCATCAAAATAAAATCCGGAAGGAAAAAGGATTAGTTAAAGTTCAAGTATACCAAGAGTTTCATTCCAGTAAAATTGACTCGATTACAGAACAGGAACTGATTGAAAATGATCCATTAGAGATTTTACTTAAGGACATTCAACAATGTGAAGAAGACAACTTTCAGCTAGGAGATATCTGTATTTTAGTTCGTAGAAACAAGCAAGGAGCAGAAATAGCCAACTTTCTAAAGTCACACAACATTGAAGTCACTTCACAAGATAGTTTATTGCTTTCTGAAAGTCAACCTGTTTTAGCCGTTGTTAATTTAATCTCAGCGTTAAACGTTCCGAACGATGAAAACATTATTAAGGTTTTCTACACCAATCACAAGGGTGAATCTATCATTAATTTGTTTGAACAATATCGAATTCCGAATGAGAAAAATGATTTTTACAACAAAGGATTTAACTTTGATCAATACCTAGCAGATTACATTCCCGATTTCCAATTAAGTTATTACAGTGAATTATCCATATTTGACAAAGTGGATTACCTCATTCCTTTGCTTGGCTTCTCAAGACAAAGTATTTTTATGGATAAATTATTAAACTTCTCTTTTGACTTTCAGCAAAGATTTGGACATAATGTTAATTACTACCTAGAATTATTTGAGGCCAAAAAATCTAAAATATCCGTAACACCTCCGGAAACAGCTAATGCTGTTAAGATTATGACCATTCATAAATCAAAGGGATTACAATTCCCAGTTGTCATGATTCCTCAGAAACTTGAGTCCCTGGATAAAGATGCAACTTGGATTCAGGACAGTTCTCTAAAAGCGTTAGGATTAGATAATTTTGCTTTAAACCTGAAAGATGAACTGATCACTGAAGAACTAAAAGAAAGAAAACTTGAGGTTGAAGAATTAAGAAGTTTGGACAGTACCAACATTTTGTATGTTGCGCTAACAAGAGCTGAAGACAGAATGTACATCAATCTAAAAAAAGCCTCCGCCACTCCTAAAGACCTTTCTTACCCAGCACATTTGGAGAAAATTATTTCCACTCACCCATCATTTGATACTGAGACAAATACTTTACTTATAGGAGAAAGATCGGAAAAGCCTAAAAAGGCAGAGACTGCTTCACCTTCAAAAAAAGCAATACAATTCAATTACTCAAATTGGAGGAACACTTTAGATTTAAGCATCTCCCCCAAAGCACAACAAGAAGATTTTGATCATTTTCTAGAATTCGAATGGGGAAAAATAATCCATGAAATACTACAGTCCGTAGAAAGTATTGATACAGTGCAGGATAACCTAAAAGCATATCTTTCAAAAAATCCTGAATGGAGCAAACAAGAAAACAACCTTAGTGCTATTTTCAAACATTTCATAAACAACAAAGAAGTAATTAATTTATTTGACGAAAAAATGGAGGTGCTTTCTGAACGGGCTATCATAGCTAAAAATGGTACAGAAATTCGTCCAGACAAAATAATTGTAAAAAAAGATCAGATCTGCTTGATAGATTTTAAAACAGGAACACCCAAAAAGAGTCATTTAAAGCAAATTGAAACATACAAGGAAACACTGACAGCGTTATTTCAAAAACCTATTCAAATGTATTTGATATATTTGTCACCGGATAAAACTACAGTGCAACATGTTTGATGAAATAAGAGGAGATTTTAGACTTCAGCCGAGAGTAAGCGTGGTTTTAATAGTAACTACCATCCTTCTCACCTTATTACTTTTTGTCGAGCCTAGGTTAGAGAATATCTATGGTGTTCATGATAATTACGGAGTTACATTCTTAACTAGAATGACT
>CAJYBK010000316.1 GCA_913064955.1 uncultured Flavobacteriales bacterium | reverse complement strand
GGATAAAGATAAATTGAAGACATATTTGGTAAGTTCGGTGAGGGTGGTACCGGTAGGGAATAATAATCTGAGTGTTTATAATTGGAGCAATTAATAACTGTCAAAGGACAATGTTTGCCTTCCGACAACCATTTTTCTCCATTAATCATTTTGGCGTACTCTCCTATTGTCATTCCATGAACTATTGGTACAGGATGCATTCCAATGAATGACTCACATCCTTTTTTAAGGACAGGCCCATCAACGTAATGACCGTTTGGGTTAGGACGGTCCAAGACAATAAACTCGACATCATGTTCAGAACAGGCTTCCATTACATAGTGCATCGTACTGATGTAAGTATAAAATCGCACACCAACATCTTGCAAGTCAAATATTACAACATCTATATCCTTTAACTTTTCCTTTGATGGCTTTCGATTACTCTTACCATACAATGATATTATAGGTAAACTCGTTTTTAGATCTTTGTCATCATTCACCTTTTCTCCTGCATCTGCTGTACCTCTAAAACCATGCTCAGGAGCAAACACTTTTACTACATCAATTTTCAAGGACAGTAATGAGTCTACAAGATGAGTATTTCCTATCATGCTTGTTTGATTAGCTACAATTGCAACTTTTTTACCTTTGATTAAAGACAAATATTGAGATGTATTCTCTGCTCCAGTCATAATTTCTACTTGACCGATTGTAAAGGTTAGCACTAAACATGCTAAAATGGTCAAAGACCATTTAGAAACAGGTGTAAAAAATAAATTGTTAATCATATTAATTGCAGGTTTATAGCTTCAAAGATAAATTATATTTACTTTGCATGGACGATGTATAAAAATCCCAAATTACCAAACAGATCTTGAAAACTGAATTTTTCATAGCAAAAAGGATGCTAAAAGGTTCTTTTGAAAAAAGAATATCCAAGCCGATAGTCACTTTGGCTACAATTGGTATATCTCTAGGGATTGCCGTTATGATTGTATCAATGTCCGTTGCTGTTGGGTTTCAAACTGAGGTACGTGATAAAGTTCTCGGTTTTGGTGGTCATGTACAAATTACAAAAGTGTTTTCTAATGATGCTCAGGAAACATCAAAAATGGAAAAAAGCCAATATTGGATTGCCGATTTGATGCAGGAAGAAAGTATAAAATCTATTCACCAAATTGCATATAAACCAGGTATTATACAGTCTAGAAACACTATAGACACCAATAATGCAGGTAAAGATTTGAGAGATATGTCTGGAATGATTTTCAAAGGAATTGGGCAAGACTATGATTATGAGTTTTTAGCTGCAAACCTCTCAGATGGAAAAATCCCAAAATTTGAAGTTAAAGGTGTCCGCAATGATTCAATTCTGATATCAAAATATACTTCAAACCAACTACAAGTTTCCGTAGGGGAAAAAGTTACCTGTTTCTTTGTGTCAGAAGATGGACCTAAGCAAAAGAATAAAGTAATTGGAGGCATTTATGAGACCGGATTAGAAGATTTCGACAAAAAGTTTGCGTTTATTGATATCTATGAAATTAATAACATTAATGGTTGGGGAATTGAAACCTTTGTCTCAATTGAAGAAAATTGTACAAGTGGCCTTTTAATTTTGAAAGCATCCACTTTTGGAGGGAATGGGAATTACAAATATCAATGGAATGGTTCGAGTTATTCAGAGGCAGATCGTATCCCTCTTTGCCTGGAAAGTGACACGACCATTATAACCTTGATTTCGACCGATTTTGAATATTCCAGTTATTTAGATGAGCCTTCCCCCTCAAGTATTCCTGACACTGCTACCCTAACCATAGTATCAAAACCGAATTTAACTTGTTCATGTGCTTCCGAAAGCGAGAATTTACTAGTTAACTATGTTAATGACTCGGTTACTGAATACATTTCCAACGATATAAGTATTAGTACATTACTTCAAACTTCTGGCGGCACCTATGACAACTATTGCGGGGGATTTGAAGTAATCATGAAAGACTTCGAATCATTACAAGAAGGTAAAAAAACTGTTCAATTTTATACAGACAATCTGCTTCATATCCAGAGCATTACAGAAAGGAATGAAGATATATTTAACTGGCTAGGAATGCTAGATCTAAATGTCTATATAATAATTGGACTGATGATTTTAGTAGCAGTTATTAATATGACTAGCGCACTATTAGTAATCATTTTGGAAAGAACTAAAATGATTGGCATACTCAAATCACTAGGTACGACAAATTGGTCGATTCGAAAGATATTTTTACTGAATGGTGGTTTCATTATCATTAAAGGAATAATCTATGGAAACATAGTTGCTTTTTCAATTATAATAATTCAAAACACCACTGGATTCTTAACACTTTCGCAAAGTAATTACTATGTAAGTGTTGTTCCTATGCACTTTTTACTTTGGCAAACAATAGCAGTAAACGTTGGTGCTTATTTAATTTGTAATTTAGCGTTGATTTTACCTTCGTATATAATTACAAGGATAAATCCTATCAGTGCAATTAAATTTGAATAGTACGTGAAAGTAACTTTAATATTCGTAGGTAAAACTGTTAAGTCATTCTTAAAAGAAGGTGAAAAGGAGTATGACAAAAGACTGAAACGTTATATCAAGGTTGATGAAATAATTATACCAGAATTGAAAAATGCATCTAAACTTTCTGAGTTGGAAATAAAGAAAAAGGAAGGTGAACTAATTCTTAGCAAACTGAATCTTTCTGATGAAGTTGTTTTGCTTGACGACAAAGGAAAAGAATTAACGTCTTTAAAAATGTCAAAGTGGATTGAAAAATTTCAAATCGCAGGGTGTAAGAATTTAGTTTTTATAGTTGGTGGCGCATATGGCTTTTCTCAAGAAGTTTATGAACGAGCTCAACACCAATTATCTTTGTCTAGATTAACTTTCTCTCATCAAATGGTAAGAATGATTTTTAAGGAGCAATTATATCGTAGTTATTCAATATTAAAAGGTGAACCGTATCACCATCAATAGTTATGATAAAGACGTATAATTTAGGTACTATTAATTTTGAGCCATGGGAATGGATTCTTATTGGGTTTCTTCTAGCAACATCATATTATTTTGCAGCACGAGTAAAAACTAAGAATATTCATAAAAACGCTGCTTACAAATATTTAATTCCAGCCTTAATGTTTAAAGTTTTCGCTGGAATCTTTTTTGGAATTATTTATGTTTTTTATTACGGTGGTGGTGATACGATAAGTTATTACAGCAGCACAATACCCTTAATGAATCTCTTTTATGAAA
>CAJYBK010000315.1 GCA_913064955.1 uncultured Flavobacteriales bacterium | reverse complement strand
TACTTTATATGTCAATGAACAATTCCTGATATATCTAATAATAAGATAAAGATCCTTTACATAAGCTAGCTCTTTAAGTAGAAATCGACACAATGTGAATTAATATTGTGCTATTGTTATTTGTGTTTAGATTTTTGAAGATTTTATTCTACCGTTACATGTTTTGACAAATTTCTTGGCTGATCTACATTACACCCTCTCATTACCGCTATGTGATAACTCAACAACTGTAATGGAATGGTTGCAATCAGCGGCACAAACATATCGTCAGTTTTTGGAATTTCAATAACATGATCTGCAATTCCTTTAACATCTTTATCCCCTTTTGTAACTATGGCAATAACCTTTCCTTTTCTTGCTTTAACTTCTTGAATATTGCTTACTACCTTTTCGTAACTTGCATCCTGAGTTGCGATTACAAAAGTTGGCATTTCTTCATCAATCAATGCAATTGGACCGTGCTTCATCTCAGCTGCAGGATAACCCTCGGCATGAATGTAAGAGATTTCCTTAAGTTTAAGCGCCCCTTCTAAAGCAACCGGGAAATTGATCCCTCTTCCTAAGTATAAAGCATTTGGAGAGTCCTTATAAATCTCTGCAATATGTTGTATTTGAGCATCTGTTTTCAGAACACTTTCTACCTTGTGCGGGATATTATCTAGATCTATTAACAACCTTGAAAATCTTTCATCAGAAATAGTTCCCTTTTCACGTCCTAACATTAAAGCCATCAGAGAAAGCACCGTTACTTGAGCAGTAAAAGCTTTAGTAGAAGCTACTCCAATCTCTGGACCTGCGTGTGTATAACTTCCACAATGCGTGGCTCTAGAAATAGAACTTCCTACAACATTACAAATACCTACTATTGTTGCTCCTCTAGATTTAGCCAACTCAATTGCTGCTAACGTATCAGCAGTTTCTCCAGATTGAGAAATTGCAATAACTACATCATTCTCATCAATTACAGGGTTACGGTATCTAAACTCGGAAGCATATTCCACCTCAACAGGTATTCTTGCCAACTCTTCAATCAAATACTCTCCTACAATACCTGCGTGCCATGAGGTACCACAAGCGACCACAATAATTCTTTTGGCATTCACCAACTTATCTTTGTAGTTCAAGATTCCTCCTAAGGAAACCATGTTTTCAGAAAGACTTAACCTTCCTCTCATACAGTCTTGAATAGACCTTGGTTGCTCGTATATTTCTTTTAGCATGAAATGCTCGTAACCACCTTTCTCAAGTGCTTCCAACTTCATTTCTAACTCTTGAATGTATGGTGTTTTCTCCTGGTTTTCTATTGTTTTCAATTTCAAACCATCTTTTAAACTAAGGCTTGCTATTTCACCATCCTCTAAATAAACCACGTTCTTTGTAAACTCCACTATAGGAGTAGCATCAGAAGCACAGAAATACTCATTCTTTCCTATTCCGATTACCAAAGGTGAACTCTTTCTTGCTGCAATCAATTCATCTGGATTATCCTTTGAAATCACAACAATTGCATATGCGCCATGTACTTCATTTAAGGCCAATCTGACGGCTCTAAACAAAGAACAGTCTTGCTGGCTTTTAATTTCTTCAATCAAGTGCATTAACACTTCGGTATCCGTATCACTTTTGAAAGTATGCCCTCTTGTGATTAACTCCTCTTTAAGAATAGCATAGTTTTCTATAATTCCATTGTGTACCAAAGCAAATTTTTCATTTCCAGAACCATGCGGATGTGCATTCACATCATTTGGCTCACCGTGAGTCGCCCATCTTGTATGGCCAATTCCAATAGTTCCAGATGTATCTTTATCGGCAACATAAGCCTCTAGCTCCGCAACTTTACCTTGTTTTTTGAAAATATTCAACTCTCCGTCTTTTTGAACGGCAATTCCCGAACTATCATATCCTCTATATTCTAGCCTCTTAAGACCTTTAAGAATAATAGGGAAAGCTTCTTGCTTTCCGATATATGCAACAATTCCACACATAGTTATTCGTATTTACTGTAAGTAATTATCAATTTTGGTTTTTCCTTTAACATAGAGTTCGGTCCATTGAACACCACTCTATTTGCTGTAACTGCATTTCCGTTTGAAACTATCGTAAGCGGCAAGTTTTCATAAGAGCCTGCAATCATTTGATTTAAATATCTCGTTATATTAAAAGTATAAGAACTTGTACTTTCAACGTAATTTCCTCCCCTATCGTCATTATAATCTGGAATAAATGAAATCCCTCCATCTTCTAATGTTCTTACAAGAAATAACTCTGATGATGGAACATATGCATCAGAAGCGAAGTACTGAACTGGTAAAATTAATTCCGCCTTGTTTATGATTAATTGATTACTATCCAAAAATGGAATTAAATCAGGGAAAGCAATTTTGCTTCGAACACCTCCCATGGTTTGTAAGAAAAATACATCTTGCCCTTCCGTAGAATCATTCAACTGTGACTCCACCAAGGTGCCACTATAATCTTGCTCAAAATGCGTAAATCGAGCACAGCTAGCGTTAATGTTTAAATCATATTGTACTGTATCGTAATCTGCTGGCAGACCAGAATTGTCTCTGTAATAAATAGTAATTTTTGAATTTGCACTCAAAGGGTCCGTATATAGAATTGCACCTTCATTTGTTGCTTGAACAGTATTCTTTGAAGTGATGTATAATCCTTTAAACCAATCTACAAAATAGCCATCTCCATCATTTGCATTTAACACTCCGGTACCTGATTCATTAATGATTGGCAATCCAAAATCATTAACACTCAATGGAATTCGAAGAATTGACTCACTTGTAAGTTCTCCATTCACATAACCAGGAACGTTGGCATCTGCCAAAATACTTCCTTCACCTGCCTTAACCAGATTTGTGGTATTTGTAGTTAAAGTACGATTGGAATAATAGATTGAATCTATATCCAAACTTTCGGTCATTTGATATACTTCATAATCCTGAGTTTTTTGATTACCATAACCACCAGTTATAGCCAAGTACATCACTACACTGTCAATAGCCAAATCTGCCAATGTACCGCCATCAGGTGTGAAATCTACTGCTCCTTCCAAACGAAGTTGTGTGTAAATGCTCGCCTCCACCTTTCCGAAAAAAGGATCTACATAAGTTCCAATCATCATACCAGAACTAATTTCGTCTGTGGCAATGGAATCTGACCAAGTTGTATAGGTTATTAAACTCAAAGTATCATTTACTTTAAGCCCAATTTGATCCGATTGCGGATGCACATTCAAACCTAATTGTGTTTTGT
>CAJYBK010000314.1 GCA_913064955.1 uncultured Flavobacteriales bacterium | reverse complement strand
CAACGTTGCCGAAATCGCCTGTGATAATTGTTCCACAACCTTTCATGTGCTCAATAAACTGAGTTTTAAGTTGATTAGCCTTCTTATTTCTATCCTCGATGCTTTGAATGATATTGAATTGTTTTTGCATCAATGCTACCTTATGGGGAGAAGGTGCGGTGGTATAGATGAAGGGACGGGAAAAATTAATAAGGTATTTTCTAAGGTTGGTACTTCCTAATATGGCAGCACCATCACAGCCCATTGCTTTGCCAAAGGTAATAACTTTAGCGAATACGTCTTGGTTTAATTCATAATGACTCACCCAACCGGCACCTTTCTTTCCTAATAAACCAAAAGAATGTGCTTCGTCTACTATAAGGTTGAAGTCGTATTGTGATTTTAATTTCTTAATAGTTGCCGCTTCGGGATTATCTCCATCCATGGAATAAACGCTTTCAATTGCTACGAAGACATTCTCTCCTTGATGCTTCTTAAGCAAATCTTCTAGCGCATGATAATCGTTGTGTTGAAATGAATATCCTGAGGCGTTAGACATTCTAATTCCATCTCTAATACTAGCATGCACCAATTGGTCAAACAGGATAATATCTCCACGTTTACAAACGCATGAAAACAAACCCAGGTTGGCTGCATATCCACTACCAAATATTAATGCTGCCTCTGTGCTTGCGTGATGTGCTAGTTCTTTTTCTAAACTTTCAATACTTGGGTAATTGCCACTGAGCAATCGCGAACCTCCACTTCCACTTGGCACTGATTCCAATTCGTGGTGCAATCTTGCTAGACCTAAGTAATCGTTGCTACTGAAGTCAATGCCGTCATTAATGACCAAAGACCGCAGAGAGTTGTTTTCCTTGCGATTTTTGAGTTCTAATGCTATTCGGTCGTTGATTTTCATGCGGGGTCAAATATAAATAATTAGATGCTAGATTTCAGATTCTGGATACCAGACTTTTCATTAAAAATTTGAATTATCTTTTGTTGGTTGCAATTAGCCTCGGTGTTAATTAATAAGAAATAAGTGAGTAGCGCCTGGTTATTGTTTATGAAGACGGAATTGTAATCCTAATGCTTATGAAAAAATCAGGCATACTATAATTTCAATCGCTTAGACATTATTCATTATCTTCGTATTAATCATTATTACAGAAATAACTATGTTACATCACAAACTAATCGTCATTGGTCTTTTACTAATTGGATATTCTGCACTCGGACAAACAGTTCAGCAATCCTCTGCACCCAAATTAGGAACGATTGACATTACAGCACATAAGGAAGTTTGGAATGCGAATTTGCAAAACTTAGAAATGCCATCGCCTGATGGTGCTAGTGAGAAAGCAAAGTTGTTAAAGTTAAAAGCAGCGCAATCCTTGCAATATCCAAGGAAATTTACACCAGGTAAACGTATGGCTAGTTTTGAAAAAGGATTAGGCTCTAATGTATTTACAAGTGTGGAAGGAATGGAAGGAAATTCTTATAACAACCGTGTGCCTAACGATAATTCGATAGCCATCTCGAATGATGGCATCTTAGTTTCTTGCATTAACAGTAAGTACCGTTTTTATGACACCGAGGCGGACACTTTGATGGATGAGGGGTTTCTAAATGATTACATTGCTAGTTTTAATATTTCTCAAAACAAGTACGATCCCAAAATGACTTATGATCCTAATGAAGATAGGTTCATTTTAACTTTCTTAATTGGTAATTACTGGCAAAATAGTAAGATAGCAGTTTGCTTTTCTTCAACTAACAATCCTATGGACGATTGGAATGTTTACTTATTGACAGGTGATGCCTTAGGCTCTAATCATTGGACTGATTATCCTGCTGTGGCAGTGAACGAATCTGAGTTTTTCTTGACTGGTAACTTACTTTACAATGACAGTTCTTGGCAAACAGGTTTCTACCAATCTATCATTTGGCAAATTGACAAGTTTAGTGGTTACAACGGTGACTCTTTGTTGACCATGAATATTTGGAGTGACCTGCTTGATGATACTGTAAAAATCAGAAACATTCACCCAGTGAAAGGTGCCAGAAACTTAATGGGTCAAAAACAATATTTTGTGAGCAATAAGAATTTTGCCGCAGAAAGTGATACTGTCTATTTATTGGAGATTGACAATACCATTGCAAGTGGTACCGCACAAATGAATATTACCAGATTGAGCACCTCTGATCATTATTTTATGGCGCCAAGTGCACAACAAAGTATCCCTAAGGAATTAGCGACCAATGATAGCAGAGTACTCGGTGCGATAGCCGATGGCAACTGGATTCAATATGTGCACAACTGTCTTGATACAGCAACTGGGACTTGTAGCGTTTATCATGGATTTATAGACAACTACACAACGAATCCGACTGTTTCCGGCCGCATACTTTCAGACACTGTAATGGATTTAGGATATCCTAATATTGCTTCTACTGCCGATGCTTTAAATGATAGACAAGTAGTTATAGGTTTTAACTTTACTTCTCCGATGGACACTAACGGTGTAGCATGTATTTATATGGACAACACTGAAGACTACAGTGATATTATCAAAGTAAAAGTAGGTGATGCTCCTATTAGTAGACTATCTGGATCACCAGACAGATGGGGCGATTATTTTGGTATCCAAAGAAAATTTAATGAGCCTTGCGAAGTATGGTTGGGTGGAATGTATGGTGCCGTAAACAAAAATGGGAGTTGGTTGACAGAAGTGAGAACAAGTAACTCTTGCGCAGAGAACTTTGCAAATATTGAAGAAAAACCTTCTAAAAGTTCGGCAAAAGTGTTTCCTAATCCAGCAAGATCCGTAACTACGGTGTCATTTGACTTATTAAGTAATGGTCCAATTACTATAAGTATTGTGGATGCAACTGGAAAAAACATAGGCATACTGTACAAAGACATTGCGAAGAAAGGAACCAATGAAATATCATTCTTTGTAGACCATCTGCCTACTGGGTGGTATTTGGTAAAAGTGGTAACTGAGCATGATGTTATTACAAAGAAATTAATTATTCAATAAATGGCTTACCTACTCAAACAACTAGCATGAACGTAGAAGACGGAACGATTAGATCAAATATAAGCATTGGTAGCGAAGTTGAAGTCGTCCAAAAGCACCACCAAAGAACAGGTGAACTAACGGAAGGTTTTGTAAAAAGAATTTTAACTAGTGCTCCTAAGCATCATCATGGCATCAAAGTTATGCTAGATGATGGTATCGTTGGAAGAGTGAAAAGAGTGCTGAATTAATCGTTCAGATT
>CAJYBK010000313.1 GCA_913064955.1 uncultured Flavobacteriales bacterium | reverse complement strand
GTAACGCTTACGCTTACTTCTACTGGTAATGGTAATTGTAGTGCGTATAATGATCAGGTTGCTATTACATTTACTAATGCTCCTACTGTTACTGCTGGTTCGGATATCACTACGTGTAAGGATATTGCTTCGGTTAGTTTAAGTGGTGCGGTTACTACTGCTTCTGGTGGGGTGTGGTCGACTTCTGGTTCGGGGACTTTTATTCCGAATAATACTTCGTTGACAACATCCTATATTCCTTCTGCAACGGATACAGCTGCAGGATCCGTAACGATAACATTGACGACTACTGGAAACGGATTATGTAATACGTATGCAGATAATTTAATCATTACATTTAGTAATGTTCCTAGTGCCTATGCCGGCAATGACCAGACAGTTTGTGCGGATATCAATGGAGTTTCATTAGCAGGAGGAATCCAAAATGCATCTGGCGGTGTTTGGAGTACCAGTGGAACAGGAGCTTTCGCTCCTTCCAACTCAGCACTTAACGCTACTTATATTCCTAGTGCTTTAGATACTGCAAACGGTAGCGTAAACTTAACATTAACCACAACAGGAAATGGAGCTTGTCAGTCTTACTTCGACCAAACATTTATCACCATTAATCCAGCCCCTATATCTAATGCAGGAAGCGATACAACTATATGTATTACAAATCCAAACATTCCTGTAAATGGAATTGTAACTCATGCATCAGGTGGAATATGGTCAACAACAGGGTCTGGAACATTTACACCAAGTAACACAAGTTTAAATGCAACTTATAATCCGAGTGTAGGTGATCAAGCAGGAGGAACAATTGAATTAATTTTAACAACAACTGGCAATGGACTATGCAACCCTGTTAAAGATACCCTTGTACTTACAATAACACCCTTAAACATTGTTGTTTTTGCGGGTAATGATTCACTAGTTTGTGGAGATGACAGCGTGCCTTTAAATGGATCGTTTAGTGGTTCTCAAGGGGCAATTTGGACCACCATGGGCGATGGTCATTTCGGAATGGACTCAACCAATATGAACGCCAATTACTTCTTTGGGCCTTCTGATACAACATCTAATCAAGTAAATTTAATATTAACGACAACTGGTAACGGAGGTTGTTTGGCTCAGGACGACACAATATCAATTGATATTCAGGACCCTCTTTTGTTAGCCTTAGCCGGTTCGGACTCTACTTGTAGAAATGGAGTTGAGTTTAATGTTTCTAGTTCAACTTCTACTGCAGATGGTTATTGGTGGACAATGGGTGATGGTACTTTTGTTGACTCTAATGCTTTATCAACCAACTATATCTCTGGTGATAATGACACCACTCAAAATAGTGTGACGCTTTACTTTACAACTCAAAACAACGGTGTTTGTTTTGCGACCACTGATAGTATAGTTGTTTCGTACATTGATGCTCCGACCGTTGGGTATGAGTTTAATCTTGCGTGTTTAAACGATATAACTCAATTACTAGATACAAGTTCCGCAATTGGAGGCATTATAAACTGGACGTGGACAATTGATGATACGATTGTTTCATCTTCGCAGCATACATCATTAGTTTTTTCTGAGTTCGGAGAACATGAAGTAGAATTATTGGTTGAATCTAGTTATGGCTGTTTTGACTCATTAACAACTTTAGTAACAGTTCATCCTCTTCCTGTTGCTTCATTCACGGATAATGCTTTATGTTATGTTGATTCAGTAACTTTATTTGATGCTTCCACAATTGCCACAGGATCAAATGTTAATTGGGAATGGGATGTGTTTAATGTTGACACAAGTAATGGAGAAAATATAACAGTAGCATTTGATAGTTCTGGAACTTACTCATTTGAATTAATTGTAACTAGTGATTTTGGTTGTACAGATACCCTTATAGACTCTCTCGATGTAAGACCAAACCCAGTAGCTTCATTTAGCAATGATTCTGTTTGTTTAAATAACATAACATTCTTTACTGATCAATCTAGTGTAGAATTTGGGTATATTGAAACATGGCAATGGGATTTCGGTAATAATATTGACAGCATACAAAATCCAAACAACTTATTCACAACCGATGGGAATCATGATGTAACACTAATCGTAACGTCAAATATAGGGTGTTCAGATACATTGGTTCAAACAGTAGTTATCAATCCTCTACCAGATGCAATATTTAGTTATGAAGGGTTCTGTGAAGAAGATGATGTGATTTTTACAGATGAGTCAACTGTTAACTTAGGATCTATAACTAATTGGAATTGGAACATTGCAAACAACTCATTTACAGAGCAAAACCCAACTTATGGATTTGGAGTTTCTGGAAACTACAGCGTCTCACTAATTGTATCATCTGATTTAGGTTGTGTCGATACTGTGGAACAACTTATTAATATTAGTCCAAACCCTCAAGCAGAATTTTCATACAGTCCTAGTGTGATTCAGATTCTTGACCAAGTTAATTTTACAGATCAATCTGTGGATGCAGACTTCTGGTTTTGGGAATTTGGTGACACGTTAGGTGAGTCTATAAACCAAAACCCGAATTATGCTTATAATAATTTCGGTCAATACAATGTGATTTTAACAATTGAAAATCAATTTGGTTGTACTGATTCTGTTTCTCATATTGTGACTGTAAAGCAACCTCCACTTACTGCTAATAGTTTCTCTCCTAATGATGATGGAATCAACGATGTTTTTCACGTCTTAGGTGGACATTTCATTGAATTTAGATTTGAAATATATAATAACTGGGGGAAACAAATATATTCATCAACCAACCCGGTAGATGGATGGGATGGTACTTTTGAAGGAATTCCACAACCACTAGGCGTGTATGTGTTTCTATATGAAGTTATGACCGAAGATGGTGTTAAATACTCTGGACATGGAGACGTTACATTGATGAGATAATGAGAAACATTATTCTAAACATATCATTTACTTTAGCTATAGGAATTGGGTTGCTCTTTCCTACTCAAAAACTATATGCCCAAGATTTTCACTTATCGCAATACGAGGCATCTCCAATGTTATTAAATCCTGCAATGACAGGAATGTTCAATGGTGACTATAGAGCCGTGCTTCACTATAGAAGTCAGTGGTCAAGTATTATTAGTAATCCTTATAGTAGTACAGCATTGTCTTTTGACACTCATAAGAATCAATTTGGCTTTGGTGGTTATTTTTCGCATGCTTCTGCGGGTACAGCAAAATATAGCAGTTCCAATTTTGTTCTTTCTGGTAGTTATGATTACAAATTTTCAAGTAAACCTCATCACCATATTTCTTTGGGACTACAAGTAGGTGGTATACTAAAAAGTG
>CAJYBK010000312.1 GCA_913064955.1 uncultured Flavobacteriales bacterium | reverse complement strand
ATTGTAGGGGAAAGAAGTTATGGTAAAGGCTTGGTGCAACAAACCAAGGAATTGGAGTTTGGCAGCATGGTTAAATTAACTGTGGCAAAATATTACACACCAAGTGGTAGGTGTATTCAAAAAATAGATTACTCTCATAAGGATGAAAATGGTCAAGTAACAGAAGTTCCGGATAGTTTGATTGCTACATTCACCACAACCAATGGAAGAGTAGTTAAAGATGGAAGAGGTGTTGATCCAGACATTGTCATCAAACCTGAATATTACAGCATTCTGACTAAAGAGTTAATTATTGAACATCACGTCTTCAACTTTGCAACGGAATTTGAAAGATCACACCCAGAAATTGTTAACGCTAAAGACTTCAGACTTTCTGACGCAGATTACCAATCATTCTTAGACTTTCTAAAAGACAAAGAAATAGACTACACAACTACTTCGAAAAAAATGTTGGAGGATTTAATGCAAACTGCCGAAGATGAAAAATACCTTTCTGATTCTCAAGAAGAATTTGATGCGCTACTAGAAAAATTAACCCACAACCTAGTGACAGATTTGGTTAGATACAAGTCTGAAATTACAGAACTAATTGAAAATGAGATTGTCTCTAGGTACTATTATTCTCAGGGAAGAGTTGAAAATGCGCTTGCAAAAGATGACTATTTAGCGGAAGCTTTAAAAGTCTTAAACAATTCTGAGCAGTACAACAAAATATTATCTGGTAAATAGCCGTTACTGACTTTGTGTTAGGAGACAAATTCCCTCATAGACTTATTTACATCATACTGATGTGCGTGCTTGCCTTTGGATTAGCTACAGGTGAGATTTTGATGAGTATACCTTCCATTGGGCTTGCCATAAATTGGTTAGTAGAAGGAAAATTCAAGACTAAGTGGGAAAGGATTAAAGAACTTAAATTCACTCCTTTATTTTTTCTGCTGGTCTACTTTGTGCATGTAGTATGGGTTTTATTTGCAGAGAATAAAGGAGATGCTTTTCAAGACTTAGTACTAAAACTTCCTTTAATGTGTTTCCCTGTGGTGCTGGGCAGCTCTAAGATTTTCAATAAAAAAGAATGGCACACTATCATGGCTTCCTTTGTGGCGGGACTGATGGTAAGTTGCACTGTTGGATACTGGAAATATTTCACCCTTGACTTCGTGGACTACCGCGATTTATCTGTATTTATCTCCCACATCAGACTTAGTCTAATGATTGGAGTGGGTGTTTTAATACTGCTTATCACTATACTCAATCAAAAAGATAAGAGAAAGTATTGGTTGCTTATCCCCCTGATATTTATTGCCTATTTCGTGAGAGTACTTCAATCAGGCACAGGGTATATTAGTTTGCTTTTAGCTGGGTTTATTTTTGTTTGGTACTGGGTAGACAAACTGCAACAAAGGAAGTACTTCAAACTTTTTGTTGCTGCGAGTATTTCTGGAATTGCATTAGCCTTATTGGGCGTTTTCTTAGCCTTCAAAAGTGTAACACATGTACAAGACACTGCCGACAAGAGTAATCTTGAACTAACTACTGCACATGGAGGAAACTATATCCATCACAAAGAGTCACAATTATTGGATAATGGCTATTATCTCTGGCTGTATGTTTGTCCTCCAGAAGCTAAGAAAGCATGGCAAGAGAGAAGTAATATTTCTTTTGACTCATTGGATGCAAAAGGTCAAAAACTTTACGGTACATTATATAGATATACTACCTCTAAAGGATTAAGAAAGGACTACGATGGCATTATGGCATTGACAGATGAAGATGTGCTAAAAATTGAACAAGGAATTGTATCGTCAGTACCAAAGAAATACGGAGTTACAGCAAGGGTTAAAGAGATCATATACGAAGTACTTACTTATAGAGAGAATGTAGATCCAAATGGTCACTCTTTAATTCAGAGAATGTACTACCTAGATGCAGGGATAAATCTATTTCAAGCAAATCCATTTTTAGGAACAACCAAAGGAGATGAATCAGCGGCTTACCATCAATACTACGCAGACCATAACTCTTTATTGAAACCAGACAACCAATTGAGGGCGCACAATC
Source organism: uncultured Flavobacteriales bacterium (assembly GCA_913064955.1). Taxonomy (GTDB): domain Bacteria; phylum Bacteroidota; class Bacteroidia; order Flavobacteriales_D; family Parvicellaceae; genus Parvicella. The sequence continues at coordinate 1,267 of CAJYBK010000312.1, read as the reverse complement.
AGTTCTTATCCTTCTTTGTCTGTTTTGGTGTTATTGGTGGAATGCTAATTTTAATCGGCATTATCTATCCAATTGTGGCACTTAAAAAACACTTATATACACTTGCTTTTATTGGATTCGGTAGTTTAAGTTTTTTGACTGATGACGTTTTGGATACGCAAGCAGGCGTTACATTTGTAGCCTTCTTCTTTTGCTTCTTTCTATTTTCAACAACTCAAGATCATTACTCCAAGTCAATTTCCTCATAACCTACTCCATCTACCAAAACTCTCACTTTCTTGCGAGAAATTGCTTCTGGTGGCTTACGGTATTTAAAAGGAAGTGCAGTATTTCCCTGGGTATCAATTAACCCCCATTTCTTTTCTATCTTAACCGCAGCAAACCCAAACTTATGCGGCATCGCCTCATCATATTGCGGTTTTAGGGCTATTTTACCGGAAGTATAAATATACCCCCATGCAGTATCTGCATAAAACGGAGCCATGCCGTTACCAAAATTACCAAGCAAATCAAACTTTGGAGACAATACAACTTTACCCTTGTAATTAATCGCACCAAACTTTCCATTCTGCCTAAAAATTGCTTTTCCATCGCTAAACCCGGAGATATAATCATATTTGCATTGTACACGTAAATCTCCATTCCAGTCAATGAAGCCATATTTCACATCGGGGTAAGTATAGGTAATTCCCTTAACCTCATCAGCTCTTTGATTTTCAGACTTCAACTCAGAAATCATAGCCATACCATCATGAAAATCCCCTCCTTTAAAATGAAACAAATTACCATCTTCCTCCAGTTCCGTATAAAACAAATTCTTAAAAAATGTTTCCTCTATGTAGTATTTGGAATCTGGTTGATGCAAAAATTTATAAACACTATACTTGTTTTTCCTTATTGTTGTATTCCATTCCAATTTGGAAGTAGGTCTCCAGGTGCTTAAAACATCTCCAGTGCTATCTATAATGTAATTGTAATACTCTTGGTAAAAGACCTCTCCTTCAGCATTGTAGCCCATCTTTTCATCTAATACTTTATAGATGTGGTTACTCTTGGGATATATTTCCGTATACCAAAACGAAACTTGCTTACATTCCTGCGTAAATAATGCCTTGCGGTAAGTTTTATGCCCAGCAAAATCTACCATTGAATAAGCTACAATGTATTCTTCATCAAATAAATCAAAACCGTGAAACTCCTTTCCAATTTGTTGCCCTTTTAAATCTAACAACACAAAACCTTCTCTTACGGTTTGCGCAACATATCT
>CAJYBK010000311.1 GCA_913064955.1 uncultured Flavobacteriales bacterium | reverse complement strand
GATTTCTTTGGGAGATTATAAGGACTAAAAAAGGGGCGTTCACAAGAACGCCCCTTAATCTTATTTATTTGTCAAAAGTTTACTTAAGTAAATCTCTTGAAATAACTAGTTTTTGAATTTCTGATGTTCCTTCTCCAATAGTACATAACTTACTATCTCTGTAGAACTTCTCAACAGGAAACTCTTTGATATATCCATATCCACCAAAAATCTGAACAGCCTCTGTAGAAACTCTTACTCCAACTTCGGAAGCAAAATATTTAGCCATTGCAGATTCCTTCATTACTTTCTTGCCTTTCATTAACATATCTGCAGCTTGATAAAGTAACAACTTTGCTGCTTCAATTTCTGTTGCCATATCTGCTAACTTAAATGAAATCCCTTGAAAAGAAGAAATTGGCTTCCCGAATTGCTCTCTTTCTTTGGAGTAATTGATGGCAGCCTCTAGAGCTCCTTCTCCAATCCCTAAACCAAGAGATCCAATAGAGATTCTTCCTCCATCTAAAATCTTCATTGCTTGAATAAACCCATCACCTACTTCTCCTAATATATTGGCCTTGGGCACTCTACAGTCGGTAAAAATCACCTCTGCTGTTTCAGAAGCTCTCATCCCAAATTTATCTTCCTTTTTACCACCTTCAAAACCTGGTGTTCCTCTTTCTACAACAAACGCAGTCATACCATGAGAATCTAAAAGTTCTCCAGTTCTTGCGATTACAACAATGCAATCACCAGACTTACCATGTGTAATAAAATTCTTTGACCCATTTAACACATAATGATCGCCATCTTCCTTGGCTACACATTTCATTCTACCCGCATCAGAACCTGTATTTGGTTCTGTCAATCCCCATGCACCTATCCATTGACCAGTTGCCAATTTTGGCAACCATTTTTTCTTTTGCTCTTCATTTCCAAATTTAAGGATATGGTTAGTACAAAGTGAATTGTGTGCTGCAACTGATAACCCAATAGAACCACATACCTTAGCAATTTCCCTTATTACCATAATATATTCATTGTAGCCCATTCCAGAACCTCCATACTCAGCAGGTACTAAAATTCCCATCAAGCCAAGTTCTCCTGCCTTTCTGAATAATTCAACAGGAAACTCCTGTGATTCGTCCCACTTCATAACGTTTGGACGTATTTCCTTCTCAGCAAAATCCTTTACCATTTGCTGAATCATTAATTCATTTTCTGTTAAATCAAAATTCATTTTGTGTAGTATTAAATTGTAATAATTCTAATAATTAACGAGACATTCAATCTCATTACTATATTTTTCTAATCTTTCTTTTCCATTTAAAAACCCAAGTTCCACCAAAAATGAGAAACCTGCAATAAATCCATCTTCCTTTCTTATCAATTCAGCCGCAGCCTCTGCTGTTCCACCTGTAGCCAACAAATCATCATGCACCAAAACACGCATACCCGTTGAAACAGTATCCACATGCATTTCTATTTCTGCACTTCCGTATTCTAAATCATACTTATAACTTACAGTTTTGTATGGTAATTTTCCTTTCTTTCTAATCAAGATAAAAGGAATATCTAAAGCTAACGCTAAAGGAAATCCAAAAAGGAACCCTCTACTTTCCACACCGGCTACAGCGTCAATTTTACCCTCCCATTGTTTAGCGAAGGATTCTATGATCTCTTTGGATAACGAATGATTTTCTAGAATTGGTGTGATATCTTTAAACTGAATTCCTGGTTTTGGAAAATCAGGTACATTTCTAATGGCTTTGTCTATCTTTTGTTCTAGTGTCATTCTGTAGTTAAGTAAGGTGCAATTTTAAGAAATAATTCTTCATTTATCAAATCTGACTTCTTAATGTCTTGCACTTGTTTATAGTTTCCGTGAGCATTCCTTATTTGAACAATTGAATTTGCAATATTCCAAGAGATGTAAGGATGCTTTTTTAATGCGGCAACGTCTACAATATTAATATTTATTTTTGACAACGGTGCATCTCCCAATTTAAAATATTGAATATTATCATCAATAATTTCAGGAGGCAACTTATAGACTTCTTTCATTTGTTCTATGGAAACGAAACCTCCCAAGATATTTCGATACTTAATTATTCTTTTCGCATAACCAAATCCGATACCTGGTATGGCTGAAAACGCTAACGTATCGGCTTCATTAATATTAACGACTTTAATTTGCTTACTTTCAGATTCTGGCTTGGAATCAATTAAATAAAATCCGTGGAGAGATTTAACTATCTCAATTTCAGCATCCTTATAATTGCTATTCAGAATGTAATTGTTCGCTTCTTCTTCAGTTTCAAATGGTAAAACACAATACCAGTAATCTTGATTCCTTTTGGTATAATACAAACTATCTATGTCACCGAAAGCATTATAAATAGCTGTAGGTGATTTCTTGAGTACGACAATATAGTTTTCATTTTGTATTTCGCTGTATCCATCAGAATAATTGAAATCATAATTATGAGAAGGCTTATCATAAGAATTGGGCAAATCTATATACGGCTCCAAAGCAATATATTTTTGCTCATCTACCGTGAATAGTTTTTTGACATCGCTCTTGATTTTGAACACGGCTCCAGAGGACTTATAGTTTTCAATAGAAGTTGCTTGTTTCTCCGAAAAACCTAGTAACATCCATTCATCAACACCAATCTCATTTGGATTAAACATAAAATATGCTGTGGTGTCTGAAATGACTTTTTTCTGATTATCGAATGCCGCAATTTCTTTTTTAAATTCTGAGAAATCAGATTGCATGGAAACACTAAAGTAACCTCTTACAAAATACCATGAAATTAATAAACACAGTATCAGCACCAAAACAAAAACTCCTCTTCTTTCTCCTCTGGAATAGTGAAAAAAATCTTTAAACGGAGAAAGCATCTCTACTCTGATTTATTTTTTCTGATAGTCTTTAATTGCAGCTCTAAAACGCTTCACCTCTTCTCGGACTTTTGGAGATAAAAATAGCAACCCAATAATATTAGGAAAAACCATTGCGAAAATCATCGCATCAGAAAAGTCAATAACAGCACCTAAACTGATTGAAGAACCAACCACAACAAAGATTAAAAATAAACCTTTGTAAATAAGATCAACTTGCTTTCCTTTTCCAAATAAGAACTTCCAAGCCTGAAGACCATAATAACTCCAAGAAAGCATTGTAGAAAAAGCGAATAGAATAACTGCAATAGTTAATACATATGAGAAGTTCGGGATTGCTGTTTCAAACGCTAAAGAAGTTAAGTCAACTCCTCCTAACGCTTTTTCACTTCCATTTAGGATTACATTATTGCTTTCATCTAAATTCCCATAATTAAAAAGACCTGCTTTTAAATTGGTAATAACAATAACTAAAGC
>CAJYBK010000310.1 GCA_913064955.1 uncultured Flavobacteriales bacterium | reverse complement strand
CTTTTTTAACGAGTTTGAAATTTGGTGCTTTCGTTCCTGTTTTTGGTAATTCTCAAATTGTATTGGTAGGAGTGCCATCTAGAGCTATTTTTGCCATGTCTTAATTTTAAAGGGTTTATTGTGTTATTTGGTAAGTGTAAAACAAGTAGATTTTGAATTTGTTCGAACGACTATGATGTTTTGTCGTTTAAACGAATTAGAATCCAATAAAAAGATAGAATTTACATTTTGAACATCAAAATGATTAGGGCATTGGTTAGCATCGCCATCAACACAAAAAATAGACCTATGAAAACCAGCTTACTTAGTCAACTTGTTACCGCATGTGTAATTGGATTATTAATGATTTTAATGCCTACAATGAGCGAGGCACAAGATCCAGAATTTAGCCAAATATATGCGGCGTCGGTGTATACAAACCCAGCATTGGCTGGCACCGGGAGGTGCAATCTGTCAGGCGGGGGCGGTCGAGCAGCGGTGAATTATAGAAACCAATGGCCAAATATCTCAGGTAATTTCGTCACTTCTTCTGCTTCTTATGATCAGCATGTGGAAGGTTTAGGTGGAGGAATTGGATTCCTTGTCCTAACAGATAATGCTGCGCAAACCTTAAAAACGACAAGAGCAAGTTTTATGTATGCGTATAAGATTAAAATTTCTAGAACTTTTAGTGTTAACCTTGGTGCAAAGGCTACTTATTTCCAGAAATCTTTAGATTGGAATAAATTGACTTTTGGTGATATGATTGATCCTAGAAGAGGTTTCGTCTATCAAACTAATGATGTGCAAAAAGGATCATCTGTAAGTAATGTTGATTTTTCAGCAGGAATTATGGGGTATTCAGATAAGTTTTATTTTGGATTTGCAGCAGATCACTTAACAGAACCTAATGAGAGTTTTATTGGTGATACAGAAGCTGGAAGACTTCCGATGAAACTTACAGGACATGCAGGAGCTATGATCCCATTGGAGGATGGCAGAAATGCAAAAACTTTTATATCTCCAAATATTTTATTCAGAAAACAAGCAACGTTCACTCAATTAAATTTGGGACTTTATGTGAAGAATGGAGCGATGACTTATGGTGTTTGGTATAGAAACAAAGATGCATTTATTGCTACCGTAGGAATTGAAACAGATAATTTTAAAATAGGATACAGTTACGATGTAACACTTTCAAGACTAGGAATCGCTTCAGGTGGAGCTCATGAAGTTTCTATGGGAATTGTTTTCCCATGTAAGCCGAAGAAAAGAACATTTAGAACAGTATCTTGTCCGTCTTTCTAAAAGTGAAGTGACTTTCACTTTCCTTGCAAAATAATAGAGGAGTCACATTGTGGCTCCTCTATTTGCTTTTTGGGCATAAAAAAACTCGATAGAAATTAACTATCGAGTTTTTACTTTAATTAAGTCTACTGTTAGATATGCGCTGAAAGTTTTTCAGACAATACGTCTTTACCAACTGCACCAACCATTTTCTCAACAACTTCACCGTTCTTAAGAACAACCAAAGTAGGAATGTTTCTAACTCCGAACTTTGCTGCTAGCGCACCATGATCATCTACGTTTACCTTTCCAACAATTGCTTTTCCTTCCATTTCAGTGTGAAGAGCATCAACATGAGGTCCAACCATTTTACAAGGTCCACACCATGGTGCCCAAAAGTCAACCAAAACAGGTTTGTCAGTATTTGTTAATTCCGCGAAATTCGCTTCTGTGAATTCTAAAGCCATTTTTCTATATTTTTAATTGTTTATATTCTATATGTCTCAAAGATAAAAGATTCCTTACAGACATGTAACTCTTGTTCAAAAGTAATACCAACAATTTTTAGGTGACATCTTGGCATCCTAATAAAATAAATGATTTATCCTTTCATTAAAGTCATTCGGATAAAATGATTTTTTGTTAACTTCGTACCTTATTAATATGAAGCTTAAAAATTAGATATATGAGTTACGATGTAATTGTATTAGGAAGTGGTCCTGGAGGATATGTGACAGCTATTAGAGCATCACAGTTAGGTTTGAAAACTGCAGTTATTGAAAAAGAGGCATTAGGTGGTATATGTTTGAATTGGGGATGTATTCCAACTAAAGCATTGTTAAAAAGCGCTAATGTTTTTGAATATTTAAATCATGCAGCAGATTATGGACTATCTGTTAAAGATCCTAAAGCAGATTTCAGTGCAGTAGTAAAAAGAAGTAGAGGAGTCGCTGAAAAGATGAGTGGTGGAGTTCAATTCTTAATGAAGAAGAACAAAATTGATGTTATCATGGGAACTGGTAAAATCAAAGCAGGGAAGAAAGTTGATGTAACTGATGACAAAGGAAAAGTAACTGAATATAGTGCTACTAGTATAGTAATTGCAACAGGAGCTAGGTCAAGACAATTACCTAACTTACCTCAAGATGGTAAGAAGATCATTGGGTATAGAGAAGCAATGTCATTGCCTTCATTGCCAAAGAAAATGGTAGTGGTTGGTTCAGGAGCTATAGGAGTTGAGTTTGCTTATTTCTATAATGCGATGGGTACAGAAGTGACTGTTGTAGAATATATGCCAAACATTGTTCCTATAGAAGATGTGGATGTTTCTAAGCAGTTGGAGAAATCATTCAAAAAGCAAGGAATTAAAGTAATGACAGATTCTGCAGTAGAAAGTGTAGATACTTCTGGAAAGACTTGTAAAGTAAAAGTTAAAACAAAGAAAGGAGAAGAAATCATCGAGTGTGATGTTGTTCTTTCTGCTGTTGGTATTGAAACGAATATCCAAAACATCGGATTAGAAGAAGTAGGCATCGTTACAGACAAAGGTAAAGTATTGGTGAATGAGTTTTACGAAACTAATATGCCTGGTTACTATGCAATTGGAGATATTACTCCTGGTCCAGCATTGGCACATGTTGCTTCTGCAGAAGGAATTACCTGCGTAGAGAAAATAGCGGGTCATCATCCAGAGCCAATTAACTATGGTAATATCCCAGGTTGTACTTATTGTTCTCCTGAGATTGCATCTGTAGGAATGACAGAAAAGGCTGCCAAAGATGCAGGTTATGATATCAAGGTTGGTAAATTTCCATTCTCAGCTTCAGGTAAAGCAAGTGCTGCTGGTACAAATGATGGATTTGTTAAATTGATTTTTGATGCTAAATATGGTGAGTTATTAGGTGGTCACATGGTCGGTGCAAATGTTACTGAGATGATTGCTGAAATAGTTGCTGTAAGAAAATTAGAAACTACAGGAATGGAATTGGTTAAAACTATTCACCCACACCCAACAATGAGTGAGGCAGTGATGGAAGCAGCGGCAGCGGCTTATGATGATGTAATTCATATGTAAACCATTCTTTTTAATATTTTTGAAAGGTTGAAAT
>CAJYBK010000309.1 GCA_913064955.1 uncultured Flavobacteriales bacterium | reverse complement strand
AAGTTGTTGTTGGCTCATCATACAAGTTTGAAGTTTGAGGCTCAGACTCACCAGCAGTTTCGATAACTAAATCGTTAGTTGCTCCAGCATCACCGTAAGAACCAACAACTACTAAATAAGACTCACCAGCATTTAAAGTAACTGGAGAATTGAAAGCTAAAGAAATCTCAGCACCAGCAGTAATTTCTGCAGCAGTTACAGAGTAATCATCAGTTTGGTCTAAGAAAATTCTAGAACCATCAGTAGCATCAAAACCGTAGATTTTACCAAAGATTAATGGATTACCTTCTGTTGCAGTATTCAATTTAATATTTACAGCATAAAGATCATCAGCAACAAACATATCGAAAACGTTTCCTAATTCGTACGCTTCACCTGAGTTGAAAGATCCACCATCAGCAACACCGTTGTCTCTAGCGTAAATATCAGTTGTTACCTCGAAAGATAAAGCACCTGTATTATTAGAAGGATCAGAATCAGTGTTATCCATATCTACATTGTAAGCAATGTTGTGAACACCAGCAGCAGTTGGAGTAAACATTGTTGTAGTATTCAATGTATCAGTTGAACCTGTAACTGAAGTAAATCCAGCAGCAGAAGTTCCTGTAAATGTTCCAGCACCTGTAATATCAGCAGTCAACGTTGCGTTAGTTTGATCTACTGCACCAATGTTAGTAACAACACTGTATAAATCAATTGGTTGTGCTTGAGTTAAAGGAATTTGGTAGTATGGAAGAGTAAGTCCATAAGAACCCATTGTTCCAAAGTTAACACCATCAACTCTTAAATCATTATCGTCAGTTTCTTCGATTCTTACATCATCAATAGCCCAAAACCAATCCCAAGCACCTTGATATCTAAATCTAAACTTAACTGTTGGAGAACCTCCAGCAACAGCAGAAATATTCAATACTGTAGTTTCTGGATTTGCAGTGTTAGTATTAACAGCACTAGATCCATCGTGGATAACGTAATCAGTCCAAGTAAGACCATTATCTCCTGAAACTTGCACAGTTCTCAATTCAACATAGTTTCTGTAAACAGTTTCATAAACTAAGTTTATGTTATTGTTAAGACTCATGTCAATTGGTAAAGTGTACTCAATAGTAGCATCTTGTGTCGCTGATCCACCAGCTGCATCAGAGTTGATGAATAAGAAACCATCACCTACTGTTGTAAATGCAAGTGGGTTTAATTCTGGTCTTGGAGAAGCATTAGGATCTGTTTCAATTGACCAATCAAGAGCTGGAGAAGACGCATTCGTCAATGTCCAGTCATTGATATCATCACAAGTATTGCTCCATAGAACAGCACCTTTTTTGTAAGTTTGCCCAGCAGGCTTAACTTTAGTTGAAATCTCATTATTCTTCTTTGCTGGAAGAACTGGAGATGTAATTGATTGAGCAACGACTCCTGAAGCAAGAGTAGCAGCAACCAAACTCATGTAAATTTTTTTCATATCAAAATATTTTTTTGGTTTAAGTGTTACAAATTTCGTTAAAAAAGACCAACCCGCCAACTAATACAGAAGTTTTAATTAACAAAAAAGCACCTTTTTGTGAATAAAAAAGGTGCTTTAGTCGATTATAAAAGTAGTTTTATACGTCTACGTAACTTTCTACAGCCGGACAAGTACAAATCAGATTCCTATCACCATAGGCATCATTAACTCTCCCAACGCTTACCCAAAACTTGTTATCTCTAATGTAAGGCAATGGATATGCCGCTGCTTCTCTAGAATATTTCTTATCCCAATTATCACTGATCACTACCTGAGCAATATGAGGTGCATTTTTCAATGGATTATCTTCCATATCAAAGATACCTTCCGCCACTCTGTCTATTTCATTTCTAATTTCAAGCATTGCATCGCAGAAAGTATCTAACTCTTTCTTAGATTCACTCTCCGTAGGCTCAATCATCAAGGTTCCCGCTACAGGGAAACTTACCGTTGGTGCATGGAAGCCATAATCAATTAAACGCTTGGCAATATCTCCTGCTTCAACACCTGAATCTTTTTTAAACCCTCTACAATCCAAAATCATTTCATGCGCTACTCTATCGTGCTTTCCAGAATACAACACATTGTATCTAGGTGTTAATCTAGATTTAATATAGTTGGCATTAAGAATGGCAATTTCAGTTGACTGTCTAACTCCCTCTTTACCTAACATTTTGATATACCCGTATGAGATCAACAAAATCAAAGCACTTCCAAAAGGAGCAGAACTTACTGCTGTTATTGCTTTATCTCCTCCTGTTTCAATGTATGTATTACCTGGCAAAAATGGTGTTAAGTGAGCCGCAACTCCAATCGGTCCAACTCCTGGTCCACCGCCTCCGTGAGGAATAGCAAATGTTTTGTGTAAGTTCAAGTGACATACATCTGCACCAATATTACCAGGACTAGTGAGACCTACTTGTGCATTCATATTAGCTCCATCCATGTATACTTGACCACCATTTTCATGAACGATGTTAGTGATATCAATAATACCATCTTCGTATACTCCATGTGTTGAAGGATAAGTAACCATCAAAGCACTCAAATTATCTTTATGTTCTTCCGCTTTTGCTTTTAAATCTTCAATATCAATATTCCCTTGCTCATCACAAGCCACAACGATAATTTTCATTCCGGCCATCACAGCACTTGCAGGGTTTGTTCCATGCGCTGAAGAAGGAATCAAACAGATATTTCTGTGATCATCTCCTCTACTCATGTGATATGCTCGAATTACCAATAAGCCAGCATATTCTCCTTGAGCACCACTATTTGGCTGAAAGGACACTTTATCAAAACCAGTAATTTCACTTAAGTATTGATCCAGTTCATTAATAACTTGGGAATATCCTTCGACCTGATCTAAAGGTGCAAAAGGATGGATATTAGCAAATCCCGGCCAAGAGATTGGAATCAACTCTGAAGCCGCGTTTAATTTCATAGTACAAGATCCTAAAGCAATCATGGAATGAACCAAAGATATATCCTTGTTTTCCAATTTCTTTAAATACCTCATCATCTCAGTTTCTGAGTGATAAGAATTGAACACCGAATGCGAAAGAATCGCATCTGTTCTTAATTGCTCATTAGTCAACGTTCCCTCGATGACCTTTATTGAATCATACTCATCTCCATTAGCTGTGGCAAATACATTGATGATATCCATCAAATCTTCCTCAGTCACTGTTTCATCCAAACTCAAAGAAACTCCTTGATCAAAATAAGCGAAATTCATATTTGCTTTGACTGCAATTTCCTTTAATTTATTTACGTCTGTAACTGAAACTGTCATTGTATCAAAATAAGACTCATTTTCAATTTCATAACCCAACTCTTGCAAAGCATTAGCCAAGGTTGCAGTTTTACAATGAATATCTGAA
>CAJYBK010000308.1 GCA_913064955.1 uncultured Flavobacteriales bacterium | reverse complement strand
TGGAACAATCGCTTCCACAACAGGAGTTTCTTCAATAACCGGCTGTTCTTCAACGTTAGTTTCTACATGGTCGTGACCATGATCATCGTGATGAGCATGCTTATCCCAATATCCAGCTCCGTGTCCATAACCTTGTTTAAAGTTTTGCCCTGATGATTTCAAAATTGTTTTTAATTCCGCAATCGGCATTACAGGGAAATATCTTGCAAACAACAAGTATAATACACCAAAGATTCCTAAAGTACCAACATATACTCCCATATCTACCCACGTTGGGTGAAAGTACGACCAAGATGAAGGAACATAATCTCTATGGATTGAAGTTACAATAATTACAAAACGTTCGAACCACATTCCAATATTTACAATAATTGACATTATAAATGTAAACGTAAGGTTTGTTCTTAATTTCTTAGACCAGAATAACTGAGGTGAAACAACATTACAAGTCATCATACTTGCATATGCCCACCAATATGGTCCAGTCGCTCTGTTTAAGAATGCGTATGCTTCATATTCCACACCTGAATACCATGAGATGAATAACTCAGTAATATAAGCAACACCTACGATCGAACCTGTTGTAATAATGACAATGTTCATATACTCTACGTGCTTAGTATGTAAGTATGCCTCTAATTTAAATGCTTTTCTTAATATTAACATCAATGTTTGCACCATTGCAAAACCTGAGAATACTGCTCCCGCCACAAAGTAAGGAGGGAATATAGTTGTATGCCATCCTGGAATTACAGAAGTAGCGAAATCAAAAGATACAATAGAGTGAACCGAGAATACAAGTGGTGTAGCTAATCCAGCCAACACTAAAGAAACGATTTCAAATCTGTTCCATGCTTTAGCACCTCCAGTCCATCCAAAAGATAAAACTCCGTAAACTTTCTTTTGAAGTGGTTTTGTAACTCTATCTCTAATGGTAGCAAAATCAGGAATTAAGCCTATGTACCAGAATACCAATCCTACTGAGAAGTATGTGGAAATTGCAAATACATCCCAAAGCAAAGGTGAGTTAAAGTTTACCCACATAGATCCAAATTGATTTGGAAGAGGGAATACCCAATAACCAACCCATAGACGACCCATGTCAATCAAAGGAAACAATCCTGCCATCATTACAGCAAAAATTGTCAGTGCCTCTGCAGCACGGTTAATTGCCATTCTCCATTTTTGACGGAACAATAAAAGTACTGCAGAAATCAAAGTTCCTGCGTGACCAATACCTACCCACCATACGAAGTTGGTGATATCCCAAGCCCATTCTACAGTTTTGTTTAATCCCCATGTACCAATACCTGTACCTAACAAATAAATAATACAACCTACTCCCCATAATGCGAATAATCCGCAAATTGAAATTAGGATATACCATCCTTTCGGTGCTTTACTCTCGATAGGTCTTATGATATCATCTGTAATATCTTTGTAAGACTTGTCTCCAAGTATTAACGGTATCCTGATGTCTGACTCTTTATGCATCTATCTTTTTTTTTACTTATTCAAATTCTAATACTAGTGACTCTCTTCGTGTGTATCTGCTGTTTCTGCGTGTGCAGTTTCAACATCTACGTTTCTTACTTTAACTTGGTAATAAACATTTGGTTTAACACCTATTTCTTCCAAAGCTTGATACGCTCTATCTGCTTTTGATAATTCATTAACAGTAGAAGATGTATCATTCCAGTCTCCGAAAGTAATTGCTCCAGAAGGACAAGCATCTGCACATGCAGAAACAACGTCTCCATCAATTACAGTTCTTTGTTCTGCTTTAGCGTTTAATTTACCTTCTTGAATTCTTTGAACACAGAAAGTACATTTCTCCATTACACCTCTTGAACGAACTACAACATCCGGATTTAATACCAACCTTGCATATTCATCGTGAGTAGGATTAACCTTATCAAACTTCTTATAATCTCTATAATTAAACCAGTTGAATCTTCTTACTTTATATGGACAGTTATTTCCACAATATCTAGTACCGATACATCTGTTGTAAGCCATCATATTCAAACCTTCGTTTGAGTGAGTTGTAGCAGCTACTGGACAAACAGTCTCACATGGAGCGTGATTACAGTGCTGACACATCATTGGCATGAAAACCACTTCTGGACTCTCTTCTGGAACTTCTAAGTTATCATAAGAGAAGTCACCTTTATTTTCAAAATCTTGAGTTGACTGTGCATGATCGTATTTCTTTCTAGCATCATCATCGATTGATGAGAAGTATCTATCCATACGCAACCAGTGCATATCTCTTACTCTTCTTACTTCATCTTTACCAACAACAGGAACGTTGTTTTCTGAATGACAAGCCACTATACAAACACCACATCCATTACATGAAGATAAATCAACGGACATTGCCCATCTATGACCTACTAATTCAACTGGGTGCTCATCCCACAATCCAATCTCTCCAACTGGTTTGTGAACACCACCTCCATTTTCATGGATATGTAATTCATGAGCATGGTTGTATGCATTTTTGTCTCCTCCAAGGAAAGTATCTAAATCTGTTTCTTTCAATACAGACGTTCTTCCCATTATTGTATGATGCGTTTGCGTACATGCCAATGAATATCTTTCATCTGCATTACTTACATCAGCACCAGCAAAGTTTATAATTTGACCATTTTCAAGTGATGTTAAAGAATATGAGTTCCCTCCAATTGGAGTTTTCTTTCCATCCGTCATTAAGTAATCACCAGATTGGTCCAACGCAACTTGATAAGCAGCTTTTCCAATTTTCTCTTCATTTGCACCTCTACCATAACCAACAGCGATACCAACAGTACCTCTAGCTTGACCAGGTAATGGATAAACAGGTAATTTCAATGATTTCTCACCTACTTTAACCGTAACTACATAAGCTTTCTCCTCTTGACCAAGGTGCAAAGCATTATAAGCAGCAATTTGATTGTCTTTATCCCAATCAATTCCTAGAACAGCACATGCATCTTGCACGTTCATGGTTACATAGTTATCCCATGTTACTTTAGTAATTGCATTTGGTAATTCTTGCAACCATGGATTAGCAGCATATTGCCCTTCTCCAATCTCGCCAGTAGCGTAAGTTGTAAATTCGAATTTAGCACCTTCAGTCCTTGCAACCATTGCATTAATTCCTGCAGCAGCTCCAGAAGTTGGATCTGAATAAGTTAAAGACTCAGAAGGCATATTCATTTCTAGAGCGGAACCATTATGAACTGACCAGTTCCAGTACTCTTCAAAAGTAGCGTACTCAGTTTGCGCTGTGAACCCATACTTCTCCCATGCATTCTGCATGAAGGTATAGTAAGCAGTACTTTCTTTATCAGATCTAGTCGCTTCTCCAGCCCAAACCAATAAAGATTCTTGTGCTTGTCTTGTATTAAATAAAGGACG
>CAJYBK010000307.1 GCA_913064955.1 uncultured Flavobacteriales bacterium | reverse complement strand
CTATGTCTGGTCTACCTCCTGTTTTTTCTCTAAACTGATCTACAATGGCATCTTTTGCTTTGAGCATAGCAAATTGAGAATGGGTAAAAATCGATGAGTAGATAATTGGAGCTATCGAAAAAGTGCCATTTGGGTCCATGTATTCAGACCAGTTCACTTTTTTGACTTCGTCATACAGTTCATCGGTGTCCTTGGCTCTAAAACTTTTAATTGGCGTAAGTACATCCAATGAAAGCCTAGACAGCATATTGACTTTATACATCATACGCTGATCACCTTCAAAGGCAACCGCTCTTTTCTGTATGGTTATGTCTTTTGCTCCAAAACTAGATAGTTCATCAGCCAATAGAGCCTCAAGTCCAGAAAACGTTCTCGCAATTAATTTCATAGTTAATTTTGGGTATTAATTTTTTGGATCAGTATCATCCTCGTCTACATATTCAAAGTCTACGTATTCGTCATCGTCAAGGTCTACTTTTTCCTCTTCTTCCTTGTTGCTGTTGAAGTTATCGAACGGGTTTTGATTGTTCCCAAATCCACCCATGTTCCCAAAATTGCCCATGTTTTTAAAAGGGTTTTTCGGTTCTTTTTTAACGTAAGGTTTACCAGTCAATAATCCTATTACTTGTTGCACTAATTCTCCTGTAGCAGAAAGTCCTTTTACAATCATTCCAAGCATGAAAAAGAATCCAATAATACCAAGAAGCCATTTAATCAAAATGGTGTCATAAAAGTCATTGATGTTAACCAAGAACCATGTGTTAATCGGATTGGTAACAAGAGTAGGTATTTGAAGAGAGATTAAATAGAAGATGATGGTCAGACCAATAATATGAGGTACATATTTTGTTTTCTGTTCAATGCTAATTTTTTTCATTTTACCTCCTCTTAACATAGAGATGGTGGATGATATTCCTGAGAACTGTTTGGCTCTCTCGTACTTTCCATAAAGGTATAGGTATAAGATTACTCCACCAAGTAGATAAAGTACGACCGCATTTTGAGCAAGTTCAGGTTTAGTTTCAATGAACTCAGAGGCTTTCATTAAAGTTAAAGAGGCAATAAAATAATATTGTATCACCTTCAAGACATATCCTTGCCAAGGTTGTTCTTCTCTACCTGCCTTAAGCAAAAACTTGAGTCCTTGAGCAATAAAAAACCAAATTAAAGAGAATACAACATAGACAATCCCTAGGTAAAAAATGTATCTAAAATAATCCATTTTGCAAAAGTAGGATATTAAATCTGATTATGGTAAGAATTTGCTGGATAGCGATGATTAAAGAGAGTCTTTCGATGATTCGAAATTTTCTAAATCATCACCCAATTGATCAAACTTATCTTCGCTAGTGGCCTCTTCAATGCTTTCTTCTTGTTTCTTTTCGATTGCGTCTAAGTCTGAGTCGTCATGCAAGAAAATGAACGTTGCACCAACGCCAACAACTATTACAGATAGTACAATTAAAAGTCTTTTTTTCCATTTGCTCATAGTCGCAACTTTTTAAGTTTATAATGAGTTGAAATGAAAATATTGTACCAAATAATTAAATATCATTTGGGTCAAACTCTTCCAATTCTACAACGCTTTCAATCGAGTCTGCCACTTCATTTGTCTCAGGCATTTCAATATCTTCAGCGTTTTCTAATTGTTTTTCTAACGCTTTGTCTGTTTCTTCAGCTTGTTGTTCGTCTGCGGCAGTAACTTCTCCTCCTGTCATAGCCATATAAGCTACAATACTTCCAACAATTACTACGATAGCCACAACGACTAATAAAATCTTCTTTTTCATGGTGATTAGTTTTAAATATCCATTCTAATAGACTGCAAATATAAGTTTAAAAAATTAATAAAACCGGACTGCTTTTAGTTCATTTTAATACTTAAATGGATTAATTTGTCGAATTAAATACATAATTCATCTTTCGAATACTTTTTTTAGTAGAAATTAAATGAGGTTATCATTAATTTTTATGATATTAGCCATTCCAATGAAAAATGTTATAGATGGATTCCTTATATATTGAAGCTACAACAACAACCCCTAAAATTGATTTTAACATTGAGACGGGTGTCTTTAAAGTTGAAGGAAAGGCGATAGATAACGATGCGGAAGCATTTTTTAAGCCGGTATTATTGTGGCTCAATGATTATGTAAAGATTCCACACGCCAAAACAAAGGTGATAATTAAGTTGGATTATTTTAATATCTCATCCAGTAAGCGAATTCTTTTTATGTTCTACAAGTTGAATGAATTGCATGACAAAGGAAACGATGTTGCTGTCAGTTGGCACTACCAAGAAGATGAAGATGATATGTTAGAGGTAGGGCAGGACTTTGCATTTATGGTGAAAATTCCTTTTGAATTTTGTGAATACTCCTTATTTGAGAAAGCATTAGCTTAATTTTCTTTTTACATCTTTTTATTGCATAATGCAGTTAGGTTCATAACTTTGTAGCCGTTTTGCGTACAGTATCAAAAATACCTCATCCCAAATTAGATATAAGCATTTTCTTAAGAGAAAATAAATATATTGTCAAAATTGTATTGGATCAATACGAACAAGTTTATCGATTGAAAGCACCTGATGTTTCTGGAATGGAGGAAATGGAAAAGTTGGTCTCTGAAGAGTTTCTTGAAAAAGTTTGGATGCGATTTGTAGAAATGGGTAAAGATTTTGGTGAAGCGTTTAGAAAAGTAAATACTTATTAAATCATATATTATTTTATGAAAATTCAATTTAAATCAATTACATTAATAGGAGCATTGAGCGCCTTATTTTTGTTGAGTTGTGGTTCTGAAGCAACCGATAATAAAGCTGAGGATACTGGTAAAGATTCTTCTGTTGCAGTACCCGTTAAGGTTGCTAATGCTGGAGATGTAACAGGGGCTAAAATTGCTTGGGCTAATAGTGATACTGTTTCTAAGTATTACACATTGGCAAATGAGTTAAGAAAGAATTTGGAAGAGCAGCAGATGGCAGCGCAAACAACTTTGGAAGGTTTGTATGGTCAATTTGAAAAGAAACAAAAGGCTTTGGAGAAAGAAGCGCCAATTTTAGGTCAAACTGAATTGCAGCAGAAGTATCAAGATCTTCAAATTTTGCAACAAACTATTATGGAGAAAGAGCAAGGTTTGCAACAGGAGTTGAATCAAAAGGAATATGCAGCAACAACCAGTTATATTAGTTTGACTAATGAGTTTATGCAAGAAATTGGTTCTAAATTAGGTTATGATTATGTGTTTTCATACCAAGCAGGTGGCCCAATGTTGTTTGGTAATCCTAATTTGGATATCACAGATGAGATCATCAGTGAATTAAATAATGCATACAAAAATCACGGGGGACAATCGACTATGTTTATTTCAGAAGAAAAGAAAAAACATAACATCGCAGAGTACGTT
>CAJYBK010000306.1 GCA_913064955.1 uncultured Flavobacteriales bacterium | reverse complement strand
AACTCTACTATGAGAATCACATACGGAAATGTATTGCCTTACGAAGGTAAAGATGCTGTTAGATATCACTACCTTACTACATTAGAAGGTGTAATGGAAAAACAAGTTAAGACTGATGTTAAAACACATGAGTTTTATGTTGAGCCAAAATTAATTGAGCTATACAAGAATAAAGATTACGGAAGATATGCAATGCCAAATGGTAAATTGCCTGTTTGTTTCCTTTCTAACAATGACATTACAGGCGGTAACTCAGGAAGCCCAGTAATCAACGGAAAAGGAGAATTGATTGGTACTGCATTTGATGGTAACTGGGAAGCAATGAGTGGAGATATCTACTTTGAGCCTAACTTACAAAGAACTATCTCTGTAGATATCAGATATACTTTATTTATCATCGACAAACTAGGTGGTGCAAAACACATTGTTGATGAAATGACTTTAGTTGGGGAGAAATAATCTTCACGACAAATCAAATTGAAAAAACCGTTTACTTTTGTAGACGGTTTTTTTTATGTCCAATAATCAATTAGTTACATATCTCAAAAGCAGCAAAGGAATACTGCTTCTCATTATTTTAGTGGGTGCTGTGCTCAGGTTTTGGAATTATTTCCAAATGCCATTTACTTATGATGAAATGAGTGCTTTGTTGCGCACCAACTTCACCAATTTCAACGATGTGATTGAGAAAGGTGTCAAAGTAGACACACATCCGCCAGGCGTACAGGTATTTATGTATTATTGGACCCAACTATTTGGACAAAAAGAATGGGTAGTAAAACTCCCATTTACATTGATGGGTCTTGGTAGTATCGTATTAACATTCTCTATAATTAAAGATTGGCTAAATGAAACTGCAGCGCTACTTATCTGTTCAATAATTTCCGTTTCACAATTCCCGGTAATGTACAGTCAAATTGCAAGGCCTTATATCAGTGGAATGTTTTTAGTTTTGTGCATGGTCTTTTTCTGGAGTCAGCTCATAAGAAGACCTGAGACTCACTTTTGGAGAAACTGGAGTCTCACAGTGCTATTTGCAGGGCTGTGTGCCTACAATCATCACTTCTCGCTTCTTACGGCAGGTATCATTGGATTTACTGGCACGTTTGTTATCGATAAAAAACACTTATTAAAATACCTCTCACTTGCTCCAGTGGTTGTTCTATTGTATTTACCCAACATTGGAATATTTCTGCACCAACTAGACAGAGGCGGTGTAGGCGAATGGCTAGGCGCACCGAAACCAACCTTCATACTGGAGTTTATTGCTTACAATTTTCATTTCTCATACTTTCTTGCTGGTGCGCTGGCTATTGTTTTAGTTTACTCCTTCTACCGTTTCAAGAAAGAAAACTTCCAATTCAAATTTTGGATTATTTCCTTCATTTGGTTTATCGTTGTTTTTCTTGTTGGATATTTCTATTCAGTATACGTGAATCCGGTTCTGCAGTTTTCCATGTTGCTTTTTGTGTTTCCTTTCTTTTTGATTTTTCTTTTTGGATGGATTCCCAAAATGAATGGTAATCAAAACTTAATTATCGTACTGGCAGTTTTGCTTATTGGGTCAATGTCATTAACATTAGAAAGAAAACATTTCCAAACATTCTATCAAAATAGATACTTCCAAATGAAAGCAGATGCCACGCAATTGGCAGATTCTGACACGCAAATAATCTTTATCAATTATGAAGAAATTGCAGCGCATCCTTTCCCTGAAAACTACAATACTCCATATTACATTTGGGACGAGAAGTACAAATCAATTTCAGATTTTAAAACTTACGTTTCAGGAGTAAAACACCAAAAAATAATGCTTGGGTATTTAGAGCAAATGCCTAAAGAATTATTAGGAATAGCTCTCGAGTATTTCCCTTATGTGCAAGAACAGAGGTGCTATAATGGTGCGACCACTTTCTTATTAAGTAAGGTACAGACTAATCAAGAGATAAAAAGCACCTACTACCATATTTCTCACAGTGGGCAAACCATAGAGAAATATATGAATTTCAAGGAAGCGAACCTTTCTCCTCTAAATGCTATTTACCATGATAGTACTGAATGGAGTTTGGGACTTGAGGTTCCTTTATCAAAAGTTATAGAGCATCAATATGACATCATTAACATTAAGGTATCTCTCAAACTTAACAATCCAGATAAAAATGTGACGCTTGTGTCAACCGTTAAAAAAGGGGAAGAAGAATTGTTATGGAGAGCTTCGGATACTAAAACATTTACCACTAATGACAAAGGTTATACAACCTTGATTTTAACATTTGATTACAACAATATATCTTTTGACTTAGATGAGGACTTAATACTCAATGCTTACATCTGGAATCAGGAACAACAAAAGATTTTCATTCATGACTTCAGTTTTGAAATCATTCGAGGAAACAGGAATAAATACTCCTTGTACGAAAAGATCAACTAGAACCTCACTCCTATGCCAACTACTCCACCGATGGCTTTGTATGATCTTTCGCTTAAAGCATTTTCAAATTGACTTCCTATGGAGGACCTATAAAACGGACTTCCATACACAAACCAGTTATTAATATTCTTACGAATCTCCAATTGAATCTGATAGGACATGGTGAACCTTCTTAAAGCATAAGACTGGCTTCCAGAATAATCGCTATTGGGATAAAAAGGTTCTTGTCTACCTAATCGAAATTCCATATTAAACCCCATTTGCGGCACCAACATCCATGTACCAAATGAGAACCTATAACCAAATGAGAGAGGTATCACTAATTTAGTAAGTCTATTATCTGAAGTAACACTTTCGCTTGATGACTCGGTAACCTCAACAGAATCGTAAACTGGTGTATAAATTGTATCCCAATTTCCTGCTACTGAATCAAAAATAGCTGTATCCATATAATAATCTACATAACTAGAATCGTAAGTGAACGATGAGTAAACTGGATACTTTGTTTTTTCTCCATATTGATAATGCCTTAATCCGATCCCAAACTGAAGTTTATTTTTCACATAATTGAAGGCAACTCCCATCTCCGGACTACCAATTTTTTGATCTTGAATTTCCACCAAAGACATAACGCTATTTGTAATATTTGAAGAGACAGAACTTGCACCTCCAAACATTCTTAATTCAAATTTAGCTGCATCATTATCTACCAACCTTACTGAATCTCTAATCACGACTGAATCACGTATAACTACCGAATCTCTGACAACCACTGAATCGCGAATTACTACCGAATCTCTTATTACCACAGAGTCTTCGCGAAAAGGCATACTCTCCACACCAAGTTTCACATTATTGAAACTCGAATCTTTAATATTATCATCAGGTGTTAGGTCAATCTTGTTATCATCCAGAGTTGTAAGTGAATTATCATCAGTATGTAGGGAGGACTCATTGTCATACTTCTCAGTTGAGACCA
>CAJYBK010000305.1 GCA_913064955.1 uncultured Flavobacteriales bacterium | reverse complement strand
TCAAAAACAACCTTATAATCTGAAATAGCGAACAATTATAAGTTCATTGACATTTTTTGATCCATGCAGGTCTTAGTGTTTTATAGCCACTACTGTTTGTTAATATTATTCCAAATTCCTCCCCCTTAATCCCCCTCCAAAGGGGGAATTCATCAAACTAAATAATTGCCACGCATTAACTCCCCCTTTGGAGGGGGCTAGGGGGAGGAGTTGCGAAAACACCTTTCCATCAACCCCCAATCTTCTTCCGACAATCTGCACACAAAAACAACTGCACATCATCCACCGTCTTTATAGTCTCTGCGGCATCCTGCATGATGCATTTTTTGTTAGGACAATGAGGCAAACCAAAGTTATGCCCCATTTCATGGCAACTCACTTTCTTTAAACGCTCCATAAAATTCTCTTTGGAAGTTGATTTCAACAATCTATAGGATGACACAATACAACTTTTACCAGGACAATATCCCAATCCAAAAATGCCCCAATCTTTATACTTATACTCCGGCTCTTTGATTGTTCTAGTCCCAAAATCAGCATACTTTGTGCAAGAGATGTCCTGTTTGATCAATCCGATCACATGATCGTAATCGTCATAGCTTTTATTCTTTTTCAAAAAACTAATCAAACTATCCGCTCTGTACCTAGGCGACTTTACGTTGATAAAAGTATAGGCTGGAATTTTCATTTCATCCAAAACTTTTACCTGAATTCCATATAAGTTGGCCAAAGCCATTTGGACTGTATCTGCATATGACTTTTCAAAACCTTCAAATGGTTGAACAGCCACAACCGTTTCCTTAGAAATCTTCTCTACTTTGGATTGGCAACCAATCACAGCAAAAACAATGGTAAAAAGTAATAGGATATTTTTCATGGAATAAAAATAACTATCTTTCTATCCGTTCGTGAGCAACCTTTATTATTCGTAGGCGTTTATTTATTAAATAAGAATTATGATTTCTATCAAAACTGCCCTTATAATTTGCCTGATTGTTTTGACTAACAGTTTATTTGCTCAACACACAATTAAGTTATATTCCGGAGACACGCTGCGAGTAAAAGTTACTGAAATAACAGAAAGGACTACTACTTACAAATTACCTAATTACTTTGATGGGCCTGCCATTATTATTAGTAATTCCAAAATAGAACAAATCGTATATCCCAATGGTGAGGTTATCTCTTTTGATAAAGATTCTCCCTTAGGAAAAGAAAATTTCATCCATAAAAAAAATAGCATTGAAATTTTACTTAGCGAAATATCAGTAGGTCGATTGGGTTTTGGTTACAACAGGCAACTTGGTAATAATTTTAACCTTAGATTATCCGGTGCATTTAGGATTTCACAAAATCAATTATTCTACCCCAATTTCGATATTAAAAACTACCTTTCTTTAGAGGGCATGTACTTTCCACTTGGACATCGAAGAGTTGCATTTTTCACAGGGTTAAAAACAATGATAGGTCAATCGAAATACGGTTATTATTATAATGATTACTATAGTAGTTATTATGTTTCACCTTCTGTCAAAACTTTTGGTTCCGCTCAAATATTGAATGGCTTACAGATAAATATTAGTCAAAGTTTTAACATCCATGCACTTTGGTCTACCGGTTTTATTCTTAGCCAAGATGAAAATCACCATCAAGAAACTATTAATCAAGGAACGATTTCAATAGGTTTTAAATTCTAACCGAACTGCAACTTGCTCAACTTAGTATAGACGCCATTCTGAGCATACAATTCATCATGAGTCCCTTGTTCTACCAACACGCCTTTGTCCAGTACTAATATTTTATCTGCATTCTTAATGGTTGACAACCTGTGCGCAATAACTACGGAAGTTCTATTTTCCATCAATTTATCCAAGGCATCTTGAACTAACTTTTCACTTTCACTATCCAATGAACTAGTTGCTTCATCCAAAATAAGTATAGTTGGATTCTTCAAGATAGCTCTAGCTATGGCAATTCTTTGCTTTTGACCACCTGACAATTGAATACCTCTATCTCCTACCAATGTTTCCATACCTGAAGGGAATTTTGTAATAAACTCCATGGCATTAGCTCTTTCAGCGGCATCTTTGATTTCTTCTACTGATGCATCTGGCTTTCCATAAGCAATATTCTCCTGAATTGTTCCAGCAAACAGCATCACTTCCTGAGGTACGATTGCCATTTGTTTTCTCAATTCAGATAGTTCATAATCTTTTGAGTTTTTTTCGTCAAAGAAAATCTCACCATCATTAATCTCATAAAACCTCAACATCAAAGAAGTAATTGTGGACTTCCCTGCTCCAGATGGACCAACTATAGCAACTGTCTCTCCTGGTTTCACCACAAATGAAACATCTTTAAGCACCTGAACATCTGTTCTCGTTTCATAGGTAAAGTCTACATTCTTAAATTCAACTTTCCCAGACCATCTTTCAATTTTAGCATTCTTCGTAATTGCTTCTGTTTCATTTTCTAATAAATCCATTAGTCTTTCTGTGGCACCAACTGCATTCTGAATCGCTCCCATCATTCTACCTACTCCTCCGAATGAAGCCGCTAAAAATGTAGTAAACAGAATGAAAATATAAAAGTCTTTATCAGATAGTTCTCCAGTCAATGTCATACCATGTCCTTGATAAACCACGAAAGTAATGGAACCGAACAATCCAAAAATGATTAAACTAGCAAACAATCCTCTTGCTATTGCACCTTTTATGGAAAGTCTTTGAATAGTATCTGCTTTTGTGGCATACCTTGCCATCTCAAAAAACTCGTTTCCAAATGATTTTACATTTTTAATTCCAGACAAAGTCTCACTCAAAATACTATTCGATTCTGCAGCTGCATCTTGAGCGTTTCTTGCTATTTTTCTAATTTTTTTACCAAAGACTATTATCAACGCTATAACCAAAGGCACTATAGCGAGCATAATACCCGTTAATTTTGGAGAAATAAACAGAATAACGGACAAACCAATGACAATAGTAATCCATTGTCTTATAAATTCAGCCAATGTCGTAACCAAAAGTTCTTGTAATTTGCTTATATCAGTAGCAATTCTACTACTCAACTCTCCAACCTGATTTTTATCAAAAAAACTCATAAGGCTTCTTATTAAACCTTCTTCTAACTCATTCGAAAACATTTAATTCCTCCTTTATGGCTTTAACACCTAACTCAATTGTGGCTTTGTCGTGTATAAAACTATTGGCCATCCACCATGTTCCAGCATGATAGCCATCAACAAAGTATAAGAATACGCCTTTCTTTTCTGACTTACTTAATCTTTCACTAAATTGTTTAACTAATATAGCTTCAAACTTCTTTTGAGATATAACGCCTCTAAATAACATTACTCTTTCCTCGCTACTTTAATAATCGTAGCTACTCGTGAGAGTAGCTACTGTTATTA
>CAJYBK010000304.1 GCA_913064955.1 uncultured Flavobacteriales bacterium | reverse complement strand
ATTCAAATTAAAATTAGAAAATTTATCTCAAAAAGTAAGTTCGCTTTCTGGTGGTCAACGTAAACGTTTATCTTTAGCTGTAATACTAATTCATAAACCCGATTTATTAATTTTAGACGAACCTACAAATCATTTAGATTTAGAAATGATTGAATGGCTTGAAAGCTACTTTAAAAAAGAAAAAATCACCTTGTTTATGGTAACACACGATAGGTATTTTTTAGAACGCGTTTGTAATGAAATTGTTGAATTAGATAACGGTGGTTTTTATACATATAAAGGTAATTATTCGTACTATTTACAAAAAAAAGAAGAACGTATAGCGCAAGAACAGGCAAGTATTGATAAGGCAAAAAATCTATTTACAAAAGAGTTAGATTGGATGCGTAGACAGCCAAAAGCAAGAGGAACCAAATCCAAAGCAAGAGTAGATGATTTTTATGAAATAAAAGCGGTTGCATCTCAAAACATTGACGAACAGCAAATGGACATTTCTGTTAAAATGGAAAGGCTGGGAGGCAAAATTCTTGAATTACATAAAGTGTCCAAAGCATTTGGAGAAAAGAAAATTCTGGATCAATTCACGTACACCTTCAAAAGAAAAGAACGAGTTGGTTTGGTTGGTGCTAATGGAGCCGGAAAATCAACATTCTTAAATCTTATCACTGAAAACTTAAAACCCGATTCTGGAAAAATAGTCACTGGTGAAACTATAGTCTATGGCTATTACCATCAAGCAGGACTAGTTTTAAAAGAAGACAAAAGAGTAGTCGATGTTATAAAAGACATTGCTGAATACTTACCAATTGCTGGTGGTAAAAAACTTACAGCCACGCAATTATTGGAGAGGTTTTTATTTCCAACTAACACTCACTACTTATATGCATCTCAATTAAGTGGAGGCGAAAGAAAACGACTTTATCTTCTTACTATCTTGATGAAGAATCCAAACTTTTTGATTTTAGATGAGCCTACCAATGACCTAGACATTTTCACGCTACAAGTACTAGAAGATTATCTACAGGACTTCCAAGGATGTCTAATAATTGTAACGCACGACAGATATTTCATGGATAAATTGGTGGATCACTTATTCGTTTTGGATGGAGAAGGTAAAATCGATGATGTAATTGGCAACTATGCCAAATACAGAGTCTTTAAGAAAAAGAAGGAAGCCGAAAAAAGGAAAGAACAACAAACTGAAAAAGTAGTTGCCAAGAAAAGAAAAGATGGAGAAAAGGTGAAACTATCTTATAAAGAGCAGCAAGAATTTGAAAAGTTAGACAAAGAAATACCTGAAATGGAAGAAAAGAAAAAACAACTTTCCGAAGTATTGAACCAACCTGATGTTTCTTATGAAGTTATTGAGAAAACATCCAAAGAACTTACCGAACTTGTTGAAATGCTAGAAAACAAAACCATGCGATGGATGGAATTAGCAGAATTCGCTTAATCAATCCTTTGAAGTAAATGGGATTATTGATATATTCGAAATATAAATAAGAATAAAAACATTATGGCAAAAAAGACAACAACAAAAAAAGTAATAAAAAAACCATCTATAATTACAGCGAAATCTGAAAAATTTTTAGAAAAATACCTTAACAATCCTTCACCAACTGGTTTTGAATGGGAAGGACAGAAATTGTGGTTAGATTACATGAAGCCATATATCGATGATCATTTTGTGGACACTTACGGAACTGCTGTTGGTGTGATTAACCCTAAAGCAAAATACAAGGTTGTTATTGAAGCTCATGCAGATGAAATCAGTTATTTTGTTCATTACATTACTAGTGATGGGTTTATTTACCTTAGAAGAAATGGAGGAAGTGATCATCAGATCGCCCCTTCGAAACGTGTCAACATTCATACAGACAAAGGAATGGTCAAAGCCGTGTTTGGTTGGCCAGCAATACACACAAGAGGTGGAGGAACAGAACCCCCCCCAAAGTTGACGAACATTTTTCTGGACTGTGGATGTGAGTCTAAAGAAGAAGTTGAAAAATTAGGAATCCACGTAGGATGCGTAGTTACTTATGAAGATGAGTTCATGATTCTAAATAAGAAAAACTATGTGGGAAGAGCCTTAGACAATAGAATGGGTGGTTTTGTAATAGCTGAAGTTGCTCGAAAACTAAAAGAGAATAAAGTTAAACTACCATTTGGTTTATATATCGTTAATTCCGTACAAGAGGAAATTGGTTTAAGAGGTGCGCAAATGATTGCTGAGAGAATCAAACCAGATGTCGCTATTATTACTGATGTTTGTCACGATACCAATACTCCAATGATCAAAAAAATTGAGCAAGGTGACTTATCAATCGGTAAAGGGCCTGTCTTAAGTTATGGACCAGCGGTTCAAAATAATCTTTTGAAATTCGCTATTGCTCAAGCGGAAAAAGAAAAAATTCCTT
Organism: uncultured Flavobacteriales bacterium; assembly: GCA_913064955.1. Lineage (GTDB taxonomy): Bacteria > Bacteroidota > Bacteroidia > Flavobacteriales_D > Parvicellaceae > Parvicella. The sequence continues at coordinate 1,002 of CAJYBK010000304.1, read as the reverse complement.
TTCAGAGACTTGCAGCTTCTAGATCTACAGGTACTGACACTGATGCTTTTGCATATAGCAATGCGGGGGTTGCTTCAATGCTGATTTCAATGCCGTTAAGATATATGCATACTACGGTAGAAACTTGTTCTAAAGAAGACATACAAAATGTGATTAGACTAATCTACTCTTTAGTTACTAACTTGAAAAACGGTCAGAACTTCAATTATATAAAATAGAAATTTAACCAAACTTCGAAAGAGGCTTCCTTATTGGTAGCCTCTTTTTTTGTGCCTATTTTTAGTTGTTTAGAATAATCAGATTGATACCTTCATCAATTATATCAAACAACTCAATCACATCATCATTTCGCATTCTAACACAACCATGAGAAGCGGGCTGCCCAATAAACCCTTCTTCGACCGTCCCGTGTATATATATTTTACGATGGTAGGAATCATTTGCGCCACCTTTGTTGATGCCTTCTTCCAAACCTTTTATGGTAATTACTCTTGAAGTAATATCATCGCATCCAGTTGAAAATGGTTCAGTTTGAATATCTGCAATTTTTCCAGTGAATTTTCTTCCTTTCAACACTCCTCCCTTAGGTAACCCTTCTCCATACTTACCTGCAATTACATGCAGACCTATTGGAGTTTGTTCAGAACCAGACTGAGTTCCGGCACCATTTTTACTTGTGGAAACATCATAAATCCTTTCCACTTCTCCGTCTACAAACAAATATAACTTTTGTCTCTCAACTCCTACATAGATAAATGTATCCAGAGTAACTGTTGGGTACTTTATCGAAATGTAATCTATTATAAAGTCAGATATATAATTTGGTGGTCGTTGATTTTTTGATTGAGCCTTAGCTTCCACTTTAAAGTTAAACGCAAGCAGTATGACCAAAAGTGTATAAAGAGTTATTTGCTTCATAAATACAAATATGCACTTCTGTATGATGCGAAAAAGGTCAACTCTTAAAAGTAATTAACAAAACCAAAGTGAATTTTGGCAGAT
>CAJYBK010000303.1 GCA_913064955.1 uncultured Flavobacteriales bacterium | reverse complement strand
ATTCAAAATAAATAAACAACGATTTGCTAACATGATTTATATAAGATTGGGCGGTTCAGAGGTTTGGAGAGAGACAAGTTACTTACTGACACCGCCAAATTTACAATTTGGCTTTACAACAGATAAAATGTAAAAACAAAATTGTAAATTTGGCTCAGAGCATCCCGATAGTTATCGGGAGAAAGCGCAGTGCTTCCTAATGCCCTACATTCCATACATAAATCGCTACCAACTATTCTAAAATCGTAAAAAAATCAACAAACATTGCAATTGGTGCGATATTGGTGTATATTTACATCAAAACAAATATTATGGCACGACAAAGCATCTCACTTACGCAACCTAATGACGATTGGTTAAAAAATCAAGTTGACAACAAAGAGTATTCAAGTAAGAGCGAACTTGTAAACGACTTAATTAGACAAGCGAGAAAACAACAACGCCAAGTTGATTGGATTAATTCAAAATTAGAAATTGCCGAAAACAGTAACTTTACAAATGACAGCAAAGAACAGATTTTAGCACAATCCAAATCGATGATGAATGACTAACTACAAATTAAGTAATGTAGCAAAAGAAGATCTTATTCGAATTCATCAATACGGAATTGAAAAATTTGGAATTAATCAAGCCGACAAATACTTTAATACTTTCTTTGAATATTTTGAAATTATCTCAAATCGTCCGTTTTCTTTCGAATCAGTACATCATATAAGACCTGGTTATAGAAGATGTGTTTGTGGATCAGACAGTATTTACTATAGAATTAAGGATGAACAAATTGAAATTATGGCAATAATTGGAAGTCAAGACTTGAACAATATCCTCTAAAAAACAAAACAGTTGGTAACAAAATTGTAAATTTGGCTCAGAGCATCCCGATAGTTATCGGGAGAAAGCGCAGTGCTTCCTAATGCCCTACATTCCATACATAAATCGTTGTAAGCAAGCTGAAAACAAAATTGTAACTTTAACGAAAAATAGTAAAAAGTGAGAAAATTAAAACTTCAAATTCAACTCTCAATTGATGGATTCATTTCTGGTCCAAACGGAGAAATGGACTGGATGGTTTGGAATTGGGATGAAGAGTTAAAGAAATATGTAAAAGAAATAACAGAATCGACTGACACTATTGTATTAGGACGAAAACTAGCTGAAGGATTTATTCCACATTGGAAATCTAATAAAGAATTAGAAGGCGCTGAAAAAATTAATAACTCAAATAAAATAGTTTTTACTAAAACGCTTGAAAATACTGAATGGGAAAACACTCATTTGGAAAAAGGAGATTTAGTCGAAAAAATTGAAAAATTAAAGTCTACAACTGGAAAAGACATAATTGCCTATGGAGGTGGCGAATTCGTTTCTTCACTAATAAAAGAAAACTTAATAGACGAATATTATTTTTTCATAAATCCTTCGATTTTGGGTAACGGAATGCCAATATTTGAGAAAGCTAATTATAAAACTGAATTAAAATTAGAGAGTACAAAAGCTTATGAATGCGGAATAACAGTTTTGACATATAAAAAGTAAAAGCCTGCTTACAACACGATGTGTAGAAAATAAGGCAGTTCAGTGGCTTGGGAGAGCCAAGTTACCTACTAGCACCGCCTTCCACAGCAGCTGAATACAATTTGGCTTTACTACCAATAAAATGTAAAAACAATCCCGTATATTTATCGGGATGTAAATTTGGCTCAGCGTATCCCGATAGTTAACGTGACGAAAGGGTAGTTATTCCTGATGATCCAAATATATCGTTATGTACAATAACAAAAAGAAATAGGCGTTAAAAAACTAAAGAAAATGTGTAATGAAAAAAGCAATTTTACTATTCTCCATTTTATTATCAATTCTAAGCAGTTGTAAAAAAGATAATAATAAAAATCCGGAAGGATGTTACTTAAATAACAATGCGCAGTCCCTTGTTCACAATGGTGTCAATAGAGAATATGTTTTATACATACCTAACTCCTATAATGGAACATCTTCTGTACCACTAATGCTCAATTTTCATGGGTTTGGTGGTAGTGCAAGTGATTTTATGCAAGAAGCAGATATGCGCTCCTTGGCAGAAGCTGATACTTTTATTTTAATCTATCCTCAAGGCAGTTGTTTAGATGGTTTATCTCATTGGAACGCTTGTCCATTGGGAGGAGACAATAAAAGTAATACTGATGATTTTGGATTTGTTCAATCATTGATAACTGAGATCTCATCTCAGTATAATGTAGATATGGAGAGAATTTATGCTTCTGGATACTCTAACGGAGGCATGATGGCCTATGGACTTGCCAATTATAAAAGTAATTTAATTGCTGCAGTGGCATCCGTTTCTGGAGCAATGTTAGATTGTACAGGACCTACCAGTCATCCTATGCCGGTAATACATCTTCATGGAACTTCTGATGGCGTTCTTCCCTATAATGGAAGCAGTGACTGGAACTCCGCCCAAAGCACATTAGATCATTGGATTAATTTCAATAATACAGTTTTAACCCCTACTGTGACAATAGACAACAATATTGAGCATTATATCTATGATCAAGGAGATAGTTTAATATCTGTGGAACATTACAAATATATTGGAGGAGACCATGTTTGGTTTAATTCAACTTTTCAAGGTCAAAACGCATCAGAATTGGTTTGGAGTTTTGTATCGCGATATGATATAAATGGATTGCGATAAAGTATATCAATGCATAACAGGCTGCGAAACGAATTCAATTTAACATTCAAAATTATTAGAAATATTATGAAAAGAAATATCTTAAATTTTGGACTATTTGCATGTTTACTTCTAGTTTCCAATTCTTGTAAGAAAAAGAATCTCGAAAAACGAACATTCACCACTTCATTTGAAAGTGTGGAAGATTTTTCAGGCTTCTATCTTACTCCACAAGGACATAAAGGGACAACCTATCATGAATTAAATGATTCTATTGTACATAGCGGAACATTCTCTCATAAAGCTTGGATTGATGGCGCTAATCCTCCTTCTATAACCGAAAACAACAACCACAGAGGTTATCCAACTATACAGTTTCAAAAGACAACAGAAGGGTCGTTTAAATCACCATGTTATATCACATTTTGGGTGTGGTTGGATATAGATTTACAAGCAAGTACGACTGGAGATGAAGACGATTGGTTTAGCTTCGCTACATTCACTGATGACGAGTCTGACAATTGGGATCGAACAATATTGGTCAATTTATCTCATGATGGATTCGTTCATCTGCAAAACGTTCCTAAACAGAATGATCAAGAACATGAATTTCAAACAAAAGACATAACTTTCCCTCAAAAAGAATGGGTAGAACTCAAAGTGTATTTAGACTTAAGCAACGGAGGATATGCAAAAGTTTGGCAAAATGGACAATTAGTATCTCACGCAAATATCAAGAAAACTAAAAATAGACTGTCTCAAGAACATTTTGGGATGTACTGTTCTCCTCAGTTAA
>CAJYBK010000302.1 GCA_913064955.1 uncultured Flavobacteriales bacterium | reverse complement strand
AAAGAAGATAGGACCCGTAGCCCGTCCTCCTATAGCATAAGTGAAGTCGGATATAGCGGTGCCTTGATAAACTGTGTGCGATGTGATCGCGGCAGAAGAGTTTAGGGCAAGGGTTGGTGCGGAGTTGACTACTATTGTCATGGTAGTTGGTCCGGCACATTGGCCTCCGTTTGGAGTAAAAGTGTAAGTAGTAGTTGTACTATTGTTTAGTGCTGGTGACCAAGTACCGGTTATTCCATTATTGGAAGTAGTTGGTAATGCACTCATTGCTGCCCCAGCGCAAATTGGAGGTCTAGCAGTAAAAGTTGGAGTAATAGGAGGGGTAACGTTTATAGTAATACTGTAATTACTGACAGGTCCACAAGCTCCTAATACTTCTACATCATACGTTGTAGTAGTTGTTGGGGAAACGGTTGCTGTTGGTCCTGTGCTAATTACAGTAGCACCTTGCGTCCAAGTATATCCAGTTGGAGTTTCTCCAGCGCTATTAATAGAAAGCGTAGTGGAAGCTCCAGAGCAAATCGTTGTTCCTGCTGAACTTACAGGCGCAGTAACAACAATGCCTCCGCCAATAGCAGTAACTTGGTAGTCACAAACGTCACCAGCAAAACCATCAATCATTAAGTAATATGTCTGTCCAATTGTTAGTCCGGTGAAGTTAACAGCTGTTGTGCCCGGGTTAATAGGCGAGTAACAGTTTGACGCACTGTTGTTAGCATATGTAAATGAAGTACAATTGGTAGTAGAGTATAAAGCAACTTGAATTCCATCATTATATTGACAATTTCCAACCAACACACTTAAGTTTACTGTTGTTGCTGCAGCAACAAATTTAAGCCAACTATTATTTTCTACCGATCCACAAAATGGAGAAACCGTCTGGGCACTATAACATGCGGATGTTGTACCATAATAACCATCTAAACTACAAATTGGTGTTGCATCAACACACAAATCGGCCGCTTCCAAATATCCTGCACCACCACCAGAGGTAAAAGTTAAGTTTGCCGTTGTTAAGTTTATGTTGCTACCCGTTCCACTTCCGGCAACGCAAACTTGCCATGTTCCATTTGTGGCAGTTAAGTTGTCAGACCATAAACATCCTTCTGGAACGTACGTGCCATTAAATGGAGCACTTGCTCCTTCAATAGAGGTGCCTGCAAGTGGCGAAAAACAGGTATTGGAATAGTTGTCACCAGAAGATCCATTTCCTGAACTTAAGGTAAATGTACCTCCTGCTCCAGGCGGGTCAACATAGACATTGAGGTTAGCATCGTAATTTGATGTGATATTTACACATATTTCTGAAAGCGCAGACCCAGCTGGGACACCAGATACGCTTATTGTGGCGCAGTCAAGGCCACTGTTGGTAACCGCATCTGGGTCTGTAGTAGAGAAAGTTTGTCCAAATAAACTAACGTTTAAAAGTGTGATTGAAATAATAAGTAGTAATTTTTTCATGGTAGTAGTTGAATTTTGTAGTAAATAGTAGGATAGCATAATGTTATGAATTAATCTTACTTTTTACTTTTTCGATATCCATTGGTTTTCCGTTCACGATTGTTTTGATGCAACGCATTTTATTCAGAATGTATAACCTGTTTTTTTTGTGATCTTCAATGCTTGCTTTCATTTTCACTACTAGAAGATTACCTTCAACTCCATATTCTTCCAATGTCCACATTTTTAATCCTTCCAGTCTTCTTTTTAATTCAGTAGCATTAAGTTCATTCGAACTAATTGCAAACTTTACCACAATATCTTTATTGATATGCTCATAAGCGTTTGTTGTATCTAGGTAGATAGTAGTGTTAAAACCTAGCCATTCACTTTCTTCAAGAATAATTTTTGCAGGTGCAACGCTGCGTTGAGCCACCGATGTTAAACAGAAGAGTAGAAATACGATAGAAACAAAATAATTACTTTTCATGGTGTTTTAGGTTTAAACTTTTGGTTATTAGCACTTTATTCAATTGTATAAAAATATGCAAAATAGTCCAATCATAAATAATATGTTACGAAAGCCATTATTTTGCGGATAAATGGTATTTACGAATTGTTAACTAGACGTAAGGTTTTAAAATTAAGTTGCTTAAGGAAGTTTGGGAAAAATAATTTAAATTTGGACAAATTCTTAAGAGGAAACAATATTGGGAGTTAAAAGGAAGATTCAGGAAACTGAAGTACATTTTATTTTAGGAAAGGAACGTACAGGTAGTACGCTGCTTTCGGCCTTGCTTAATAATAGTCCGGAAGTATTATCTGTAATTGAAGAAACATTTATTGTTTACCTTTTTAATAAGTATGGAACGACTAAGTTTTGGGATGATAAAACAATATTGAACTTTTACCACGATTTTTTATTATTAAATAAGCAGAAAATAGGATATTACTATCATTTTCCGGAAGATACTCGTGAGAAGTTACTGGGAATTGTGGATAGAAATTTTACGTATGAACAGATGTGTAAGTATATGCATTTACTTTTTGCGAAAATAGATTGGGAAATCACAACAATTATAGACAAACAAGTTGAACTAATGTTTTTTGTTGGTGATTTGTTGAATATTTTCCCAAAATCAAAATTTGTTGTTCTTCTTCGTGATCCACGAGATAATGTCGAGGCATGTGTGAGAAGAGGTTTAGGTAGAGAGTTGGGGTTAGTTTATCAGAGTGAATTGTGGAACCTATATTATAAGAATGTTGTCGATTATTTAGATGATCCTAGATTTTTATTTGTTACCTATGAAGATTTAATTAATTCACCAGAAAGCGTATTAAGGAAAGTAACCACTCATTTTAACCTACCATATTCTAACGATATTTTAGGTGAAATAGTTATTGATGAAAATATTTTTGGAAAAGATTTGAAAGGAGAACAAAGTTTTAATGATTTTCATCAAGGAATGAATGGTGGTATTAATAAAAATAAAGTTGGAGCATATAGAGATAAGTTTTCGAAAAAAGAGATTCTTAAAATTAATGATATTACCGGGGGGGTAGCTAATCATTTTGGGTATGAAATTCCTTATTCTAAAGAAACTGTAAATTGGAGGGAAAGGGTTGAAGTTATAAGGGCATTGATTAAAAAGAAATGGTTACTTAATCTATATTATGTTTTGCCCATAAGTTTGAAGTTGTATATTAAAAAAAGAGCAAAAAAGTGATTGATGCATAAGTCTGAAATTCAGTATGATTTTATAATAGGTATTCCTAGAAGTGGAACAACACTCCTTGGATTAACATTGAATCAATCTAGAAGTATTTTTTTACTCTTGGAATTTAAACTAACCTTGCTATTGTGTTCTGATTTTGACAACGGTAATGAACTTAGAAAAGTTAGTGCGTTTTTGAAAAACTTGAACTTAAGTGAAAAAGGTAGTCCATACGAGATTTCTGATGAAGAAATAAATGAATTCTTAAGCATAAAACATGTTAATGCAGAAAGTGCATTGAAAGCAATTTTACCAAAGGATAGGATTAAAGGGT
>CAJYBK010000301.1 GCA_913064955.1 uncultured Flavobacteriales bacterium | reverse complement strand
AAGATTTTTAGTAATTTGGTGTAAAATTTCACTTTTCGTCCATGAAGAAATATGATTTATGTGTAATAGGAGCAGGTCCTGCAGGGTATGCAGCTGCAATGAGAGCAATTGATTTTGGTAAATCTGTAGTGCTAATCGAAAAAGATAAAGTTGGTGGTGCTGGCTTATATGATGGAGCACTTTCCTCAAAAACCATGTGGGAACTTTCACAAAGAGTCTATGATGTAAATGAAACGATAGTTTCTGTGGGGCGAAGAAAATTTGAAATTAGTTGGGAAGAAGTTCAAAAGACCATCAATGAAGCTTTATTTGATAGAAAATTCCAATACTCTTGTCATATTAAATTGTTAGAGGCGGAAACAGAACATAGTATTTTTAAGTACGAAAGAGGTGTAGGACGCTTCAAGGACAAAAATGTTATTGAAATAGCTAAGGAGGACGGAAGGGTTAAAGAAATTTACGCAGATTATACTGTTATAGCCACAGGTTCTAAACCTAGAAAATTGCCAAATTGTGATGTGGATGAAAAGATAATCATGACAAGTGATGGTATTCATCACATTGAAGATTATCCAAGAAGTTTGGTTATTGTTGGTGCTGGAGTGATAGGATGTGAATACGCTACGATTTTTTCAAACTTTGGTAAAACAAAGGTGCATTTAATTGATAGAGCAGATAAAATACTTCCTTTTGAGGATGATGATATTTCGGAAATTGTTCAAAAAAATCTTCAGAAAAAAGGCGTTGTGATTCATCACAATGCATCTTTGGAGCGATTGGAAAAGAAAGACGGAGAAGTGGAGTATGAGTTGTCTTATAAGGATGGCAAGAAGGAAGTTATTCGAGTGGAGAAGGCCTTGCTATCAATTGGTAGAGTTTTAAACGCCAAAGGATTGCAAATGGAGAATGCGGGCGTCAAAATGAGTAAGAGAGGGGTTCATATTGGAGATATCGATACGCAAACAAACGTCCCTAATATTTATGCTGTAGGTGATGCAAGTGGTCATATCGCTTTAGTTAATATTGGAGAAAGTGAGGGACGTCACGCAGTGGAAAGAATGTTTGGTCAGAAAACAGAAAAGTTATCTTATGACAACGTAAGTACGATTATGTTTGTCCAACCTGAGGTGGCTTCTGTTGGTTTAAATGAGAAGCAATGTCATGAGCAAAACATACCTGTGAAAGTTGTGAAAATAGATTACTCTTGTATTGCAAGAGCAATTGCCATGAGAAAAACGCAAGGTTTCTTCAAGATTATTGTGACCAATGATGATAAAATGAAAATCTTAGGAATGCGTGCTATTGGAGAGCACGCCTCTTCGGCTATTCAGGCGGTAGCGCTACTTATTAAAATGAACAAAGGCATAGAGGAGTTGGCTGATATGGTTCACCCTCATCCTTCTATAATTGAAGGTATTCAAGAGTGTTTAAGAATGCTGTTGGATAAATCAATTTTTAAATCTTCTGTATTTAAAGATAAACTTTGGTGTTACAGTTGTGTTGAGGGAGTATGTACACCTTTGCAAAGACTGTAATTATGATTGACATTTCTTATTCTTTAGAGGTTCTTAAAGTGACAAGGACAAATGTGATCAATTTTATCGATGAATTAAGTTACGATCAATTGACTGCTGTGCCAAAAGGGTTTAATAATTCTATTCTATGGAATGCGGTGCATAATTTGGCTGTGCAACAATTACTTTGCTACAAACTTTCAGGGATGGAATTAAATATTCCAAATAAATTTGTGGAAGGATACACCAAAGGTGCAGACGGCAAAAGTGTAATTAAAGAGAGTGATTTAATTGAATTTAAATCATTATTACTTTCAACGATAGACTTATTGGGATCCGATTATAAAAATGGAAAATTCCAAAAGTTTACAGAATATACCACAAGTTACAATATTACCTTAAAGTCAGTAGAAGATGTAATCAACTTCAACAATACGCATGAAGGATTACATTTTGGATACATGATGGCTTTGAAAAAAGCTTTGTAATAAATTATCTACTTAGCATTACTGCACCACTTTTTTCCCTTATTTCTTCGTTAATCAAAGTAATTTCGAAAATGTAAAAATATGTACCGTCTGGGACTAATTCTCCGCTTTCTTCCGTTCCGTCCCATGAGAAATCTAACGCTTCAGATTGATAAAGTAAATTACCCCATCTGTTGTATATCTCTCCTTTTATATTGGTAACTAAAGGATGAGTTACTGAAAAATTGTCATTTGTAGCATCATTGTTGGGAGTAAAAATATTTGGGATAACCAATTCAGGAATTGGCAAAACGGTGATTTCTTGATATGCTGTGTCAGTACAACCATTTGAATTACTGGCAATAAGCATAACAGTGTAATTACCATCATTAGGATAGGTGTTTGAACCGTTGTAAGTATTGGAAGATTGACCATCTCCAAATTGCCAGGATCCATTAGTTGAATTGGTTGAAGTATTGGTAAAAATAAAACTTCCTGGTTCATATTCAACAGTATCACTGGAGGTGAATGATGCGTTGACAGCATCAAATATTACTGTAAAAGGAATAACCTCTTGTCCACATGTATTCGTTATTGTTACGGTGCCGCTAGCGCTTGAGTTATATGTTTCGGAAATTCCTGTGCTTCCCGTTGACCATAAATAAGTGTCGCCTCCTGATGCGGTTAACGTTGAAGAACTGTTAGGTTCACAAGTGAACATATCTCCTGTTAATAATCCAACAGGTGCACTACCCAAGGAATTAATCACAAATTGTTCAGTTGTGGTACCACAGGTATTAGTTGAACTTACAAAGTAATTACCAGGTGTTGATGTACTGAAGGTGCTATTTGTACTGTTGTCTGACCACAAGTAATTTGCACCACCACTTGCTGTAATTGTTGCGGTATCACCATTGCAAATACTTGTATTTCCAGATAAACTTATTACCGGGGCTGAACCTAATGAGCTAATTGTTGCTGAAATATTTTCTGTAAAGCAACCATCAAAAATTGAGACGGTGTAGGTACCTGGACTATTCACAACAAGAGTGTCGGCATTTGATGCAGATGTTGACCATGAATATCCGTTCGTTCCGATTCCTCCTGTAGCATAAAGTGTAACAGTTTCTCCCGGGCATAGATCATATGTTAATGGTGTAAGAGTTTTTGAAGTAGGGTTTGTGATATTTAAAATTACTTCTGAACGAATAGTATCATCACAAGGCATCACTAAATCTACAAATATTTTGAAAGTTGATGTATCATTTATTGATGATTGGTAAGTTGTGTTCAATGTGTCGTTAAAAGTAAAAACTCCTTCACCTTCACTGCTCCAGATTATTTCCAAATAATTTCCGGTTGCCAATGCGCTAAGTTCTAAGTCGTCTCCAAAACAAAGTGTTGTTGTTTGAGTTCCGTTATTAATTACGCTGGAAATGTCAATACTTCCTGAATTAATAGGTGCTTGACATCCATCATTTGCGTATGAAACTGTACCGTCCCATTGGAAATCCGCTCTCGCACCATTACCGCCTGGAAG
>CAJYBK010000300.1 GCA_913064955.1 uncultured Flavobacteriales bacterium | reverse complement strand
AGCTTTCCATTGAGCCGAATGTATGGCGCGAAGTAGGTGTCAATTCCTCCAAAGTATTTGTGAAAAGCATTTCTGAATCTGAAATCGGTAAATCCTTGAAGGGGAGAAGAGAGAATTGTTGGTGTCATTAAGAGTTTTTCATCTTACTTCACATTGGCATATAACTTCACATCATCGCCAGAAATTGTATTCCCGCAAAGGATTACCAATCTTTCTATAATGTTTCGAAGTTCTCTAATGTTTCCAGTCCAATTAACAGCTTGCAATGCTTTGTATTCATCTTTACTGATTTCTTTCATTGGTATTCCTTGATCTGAGCAAATGATTTCAAGAAAGTAATCCGTTAAAATTGGAATGTCACTTTGGCGTTCATTTAAAGAAGGTACTTGAATAGGGATAACATTTAGTCTATGATATAAATCTTCTCTAAAATTACCTTCTTCAATTTCTTTCCTAAGGTCTTTATTGGTTGCGGCAAATACTCTTGTATTGACTTTTATTTCTTTGTCGCCACCCACTCTAGTGATTTTATTTTCTTGCAGTGCACGTACTACTTTAGCTTGAGCAGAAGCAGACATGTCGCCTATTTCATCTAAGAAGATGGAACCACCACTTGCCAATTCAAACTTACCTTCTCTTGCTTTGTGAGCGGAAGTAAACGCGCCCTTTTCGTGACCAAATAATTCACTTTCTATTAACTCTGAAGGAATGGCTGCGCAATTCACTTCAATAAAAGGCATTTTTGCTCTCTCACTTTTTTCATGTAATTGTCTAGCAACTAATTCCTTTCCAGAACCATTCGGACCGGTGATTAGTACTCTAGCATCTGTTGGAGCAACTTTGTCAATCATTTCTTTAATTTTCATCACCGCTTCAGATTCACCAATGATGTCTGTGATTTTTCCTTTGCTTACTTTTCTTTTAAGTACTTTAATTTCCTTCACAATATCTTTTCTGTCTAAGGCATTTCGTAGAGTGACCAAAGTCCTATTCAAGTCTAATGGTTTTTCTATAAAATCGTAAGCACCCTTTTTGATAGCTTCAACCGCAGTTTCAATATTGCCATGACCAGAAATCATTACAAATGGCACGTCAATACCTTTTTCTATGGATTCTGTTAAGACTTCCAGACCATCTTTCTTTGGCATCTTGATGTCACACATGATAAGGTCATACTTGTTTTTTAGTATCATTTCCAACCCTACCACTCCATCCTCCGCAGTGTCCACTTTGAATTTTTCAAATTCAAGAATTTCTTGAAGTGTGCTTCTTATAGGTCTTTCATCGTCTATTACTAAAATCTTAGTCATGTCTATCATTTTGAATTCATACAAAAATAGCAAATTCTAACTATATTTTTAGATAGCGGGAAAATGAAATTTACGGATAAGTAAACTTAAGGTTGAAATTAACAAAATCTAAATGTTATTAACAATAGATTGAGTCGGTATTTAGGGTTTTAGACACGTGTAAAATGGTCTTTTGTCCCGTAAACATTGGGTTATATCGAATGGTTGAAAGGTTCTATTTTTAATTGCGTACCTTTGCCTTCTTAAAAATTTAAATAAAATAATGACATTTAGCGAATTAGGGCTAAGAGAAGAAATTCTCCAGGCGCTTACAGATCTGGGTTTTGAGTCACCCACTCCAATTCAAGAGGAAGCAATTCCCCAATTATTAGAAGGAGAAAGAGACTTGGTAGGCCTTGCACAGACAGGGACGGGAAAAACGGCAGCATTCGGATTGCCACTTTTAGAAAAAGTAAACTTTGACGACAAATTCGTTCAGGCTGTGGTGATTGCACCTACGCGTGAATTGTGTGTTCAAATTTCACGAGATCTTAAAACATTTTCAAAACATATCAAAGGCGCGCAAATAGCAACCATCTATGGTGGGGCTAGTATTGATACGCAAGCCAGAGAAGTTAAAAGGGGAGCGCAAGTAGTTGTGGCTACTCCAGGAAGACTGATCGATATGTTGAAAAGAAGGTTAGTGAGATTTGATGATGTTCAAATTGTAGTTTTAGATGAAGCAGATGAAATGCTGAATATGGGATTCAAGGAGGATATTGATTCGATCTTAGATTCAACTCCTGATGACAAATCAGTATGGCTGTTCTCAGCAACAATGCCAAAAGAAGTTGCTAAAATTTCCAAAAATTACATGGATAATCCTATTGAGATTACAGTAGGAAGTAAAAATTCAAGTAACGAAAATATTACTCACCAGTATTACTGCATGAGTCACAGAGATAGGTATGGTGCTCTTAAGAGAATCTTAGATATCAATGTGGATATATATGGTTTAGTATTTTGTCGTACCAGAAGAGAGACGCAAGAAGTTGCAGATAATTTAATGGAAGATGGATACAATGCACAACCTTTACACGGTGAACTTTCACAAGGTCAACGTGATAAAGTAATGCAGAACTTCAGAAAGAAATCCTTACAAGTATTAGTAGCCACTGATGTAGCTGCAAGAGGTTTGGATGTGGATGATATTACTCACGTAATTAACTATAACCTTCCTGATGATATCGAAAATTATACACACCGATCTGGAAGAACTGCAAGAGCAGGTAAGAAAGGTGTTTCTATGATTTTTGTTACTCCTAAAGAAGTTTATAAAATCAAGCAAATAGAGAAGCAAATTCAAATGTCTTTCAATAAGGAAGAAGTTCCAACTGGAGAAGAGGTTTGTAAATTGCAACTGTTTAACATGGTTGAAAATGTTCAGAAAGCAGAAGTGCAACAGGACAAAATAGGGGAGTACCTTCCTGCAATCAATGAATTATTTGCTGATTCAACAAAAGAAGAAGTGATAGCACAATTTGTAAGTGCCGAGTTCAATAAAACTTTGGCTTACTATAGCAAATCAAATGATATCAATAAGCGTGGAGATGACAGAGGAAGAGATCGAGATGATAGAGGAAGAGACAGAGATAGAGGTGACAGAAGAAAGAACCGTAATGTAAGTGATGAAGGGAAACAACGTTTCTTCATGAACATGGGACTTGATGCTGGACTAAATAAAGGTGCAGTGGTAAGATTGGTTTGTCAATATGCGGATATTCCTTCTTCAGAGATTGGAAGAATTGATTTATTTGATGAGTTCTCATTCTTTGATGTGTCTAAAGAAAATGCAGATATCGTTTTGGATAAAGTACAAGGTGTAGATTTCAATAACGGAAGTTTACATGTAGAAAAAGCAGCAGATAGAGATGGCGGAGGTCGTTCTGGAGGCGGTAGGTCTAGAGATAGGTCTGGTGGTCGTTCTGGTGATAGACGTTATGGCGGTGGAGATAGAAGATCCGGTGGAGATAGACGTTCTGGAGGAGGGGAGAGAAGTCGTAGGTCTTGATAACATGAACGACTACTATGATCCGGTTCTCAAGGAGGCACGCCTTTCCCGGCTTACACCACATGTTAATTTCAAATCAGTGCGGAAGGACCTGTCAGATAGGGCGGCAATGGAAGAACTCTTTGTGGCAGAGAAGTTTGATGGAGTAATCAATCTGGCGGCCCAGGCAGGCGTGCGCTATTCCCTAATAAACCCTCATTCCTATGTGGATTCAAATCTGGT
>CAJYBK010000299.1 GCA_913064955.1 uncultured Flavobacteriales bacterium | reverse complement strand
AGAACTACCGTCACCATCGTCTAACTTGAAATAAGCAGTTAAACCAGGTTCTGTCCCAACAAGACAATCAAATCTGTTGTTATCTATTTCCGTTTGAGTTCTGACAGTATTCCAAACTCTTAGGTCATCAATCGCACCGTCAAAGAAACAACAACCCGAATTCCTAGACCCAATGGAAACAGGCGCAGTAGTAATTATGCTACCGGATAGATTATCCGTACTTGTAGTCAATGGTTGTAATGTACCATCGACATAAATTGCAATTCCACTTACACTTGAAGACCCATCATAAGTCATTGCAACATGATGATAAGCACCATCATTAAGCGGATTTGTAGCTGTTGTAACTAAAATATAATTTCCAGCTCCAAAATCATTAATTAAATAAACCAAAAGTTCTCCTGCAGCATTAGTCATTAATTCATATCCTGCATATGTTCCACTGTGATTTATTTTAGAAAATAGCATTCCAGGATTTGCCGTGTTATTAGATTGAACCCAACACTCAATAGAAAATGCATCCGTATTGTCAAAACTTAATTCTGGTACATCCCCAATTAATACATAATCATCTATACCATCAAAAGTAAGAGCTTCATTACTACCAGGTACTGCTGCATAAACATTACCTGTAGTTGTATTGGTAAATGTACCGGTAGGTAATTGAATAGGCCCTCCTGTTCCAAGAACAGGCGACTGAGAAATAAAAGAATCATCTGAATCA
The DNA here is from genome assembly GCA_913064955.1 of uncultured Flavobacteriales bacterium. Classification (GTDB taxonomy): domain Bacteria; phylum Bacteroidota; class Bacteroidia; order Flavobacteriales_D; family Parvicellaceae; genus Parvicella. The sequence continues at coordinate 2,867 of CAJYBK010000299.1, read as the reverse complement.
TCTCTTAAACCATACCACACACCCGCTTGAGAAGATGCCAATTCGATAGAAGTATCTGCAAGGCATATTGTTGAATAACTAGCAGTATTAACGGTTTGATCAGCGATAGAATTAATTGTAATTGTAACTTTATCTGTCATTTCTACCATACAATCAGCGCAAGAAACTTGCCCCGCTAACCAATCAGTATTGGGGTCCATATTCACTAAAACTCCATCATTACCATTACCTGTTAAATCCGATAAAGTAGTTGATGCAACACCATCATTCATTGGATAGTACGCAATTAGTTCAGTAAAGTCTGCCGAAATACAGTTGGTCATGTTCGCAGCAATTTCAGTTACTGTTCTTGCTCTGTTCCAAACTCTGAACTCGTCAATTTGTCCGTCATGTAGTTGTAAAGCACCATTATTATACCTTCCTATTTCCATTGGCAATACACCAGTCTGACGTGTGCCTGTAAATGTCCCTTGATCAGATAATACTCCGTTTAAATAAAGAGAAATAGTATTACCTTCTAGTGTAACAGCTACATGATACCAAGTATTAGGATTAATATCAGCTGCTGTAGTTCCATTACCATCTAGTTGAACTCCATATCCAGAGCCGTTACCCATGAAAAAATTAAGATTTCCACCTATTTGAACTTGTAAGTCAAATTCGTTAACAAAGTTTGAGCCTCCATCTAAGGTATGCTTTGAAGCTAATGGTTGATAACCTGTACCAGGCGTATTAGCATAAAACCAACACTCTAAAGTGAAATCACCACTTAAATCAACTAATGCAGTAGACACAAAGTCATCCGCACCATCAAAATCTAGTGAGGTTCCAGGGTCTAGTGTAGTACTTTCAGCATATACATTATAAGTAGTAGTAGCACTTATCATTCCAGTACTAATAGCCAATGCTGCACCAGACCCTGCTACCGGACCATCTATAACAGAGTTATCGTTATCATCTCTCAAATAGTAATTTACACCAATTTCTGAGGAAGTTAATTCAACCGAAGTATCAGCAATACACACTGCGGAATAATTTACCGTGTTTAAGGATTGGTCTGCTATACAAGCTCTACTACAAGCATTGAAACTAGTAATCCAATCGCTAGATGCGTCCATATTGGTTAAAACGCCATTGTAAGTCGCTCCAGCATTTCCAAGGTTTGTAAGCGTTGATGATCCTGTCCCATCTTCAAAGTCATAAAAAAGTTGAAGACCTGTTTCATTACCTATTAAACATTGATTATAATTAGCAGCAATCTCTGCTGGAGTCCTAGCAATATCCCAAACCCTTAAATCATCCATCACTTGAGTAGTAAAAGATACATCCGACCCTAAACTTATATCTTCTGCGGCAATTCCTGTAAACCCAGTGTGCGAATTGGCAGACATAGCAACAGGAGATCCATCTACATAAATCTGACCGTTATTTGGACCATTTGAAACGAAAGCCACATGGTGCGGATTACCATCAGCAATCCAAGTGGAATTTGCCGATTGCATGTTTCCTCCACTTGAATAGAAGACAATTGTCCCTGCAGGATGAATTAAAACATAATCGGTTCCATTAATGGAAAACGGATAAGAAGCATTATCTGGATCTTGAACCCAAAACTCTATAGTCCATGTGTTATCACCTTCTAAAAGTGCACCGGCACCTGGAATCAAAACCTGATCGTCACCCCCTCCAAAATCCAGAGCAGTTTGCGCTTGAACGCTAACATTACCAACAACCAATGACATCAATGCCAAGTAAATAAATTGTAAATTTCTTTTCATAATAAGAATTGATAGTTTGACACGAAACTAAAAAAATGAAAAAAAACAAAATAATATTGTTAACAAGTACACCTTTATTGTGGAAAAGAATATCTAAATCTAAATCTGAACAAAAGATAAAACCTTATCATTCAACTCATTAACCCGTTTAATGTAAATTAATTTACTGAGTATTTAAATGAATTAATTTGCCATTTCTGATTATTTATATGTTAAATTTAACTTTTAAACTTTTTATAAATTCCAAATTTGATTCAAGTTGGTCAACATTTTTAAAATAGCAGATATTAACATGAGTAAAAATGTCAAATGTGCCATTAAAGTTGTAGATAATCAAGTTCAAATCCTATGGAATTTAGAATCTTAAATTCTCAATCATGTCAGCACAAAAGAAATTCAAAACCACTGAAGAAATAAAAGCACTAGCCGCGCTGTACAAAAGACACACACAAGAAATACCAGCATCAACCGGTAGGGAAATTGCTCAGGTAATTTATAAAAACTGGGATACGCTTGCGCCTATTTTCATCAAACATGAAGTGGGTCAATCCAAAAGCAAATTACAATACAGTAAAATACGAAGCAAAGACCAACCCAATCCTAGAGGCGAATCATTCTATAAATACACCCTATCACATCAGTATCGATTGAAAGAAGGTAGTTTTGATCTCTTAATGGAGAATTTATTTACCTATGGATACTACGATGAAGTACTCTCCAATGGCTTTAGTTTTGGTTACGCACACAGCAGCGAACATCAGTTTGGGGTAAGTGCATCTTCATCAACAGATGACAAGAAAATCAGCGCATTAAGTTTTAGATCAATGGAACACTCTATAGCAGAATTGGAGGAATTAGGAGCAGTACTGGTAAAATTACTTGGATAGAAGGAACAAGCAATCTGTAGATAATAAAACGTAAACAAAAGACTTATGCATCTAAGAACGCCAGTCTCCGGTCTCGTAAATGTCCTTTGTCAAACAGCAACGAAGAGGTGAAAAAAGTTGGAACTGTTTGACTCCGAGAATTCGGAGGAGTTTTTCAACTTTTCACATCAAGGCCGACTGTTTACAAGGTTATTTGCGAAAC
>CAJYBK010000298.1 GCA_913064955.1 uncultured Flavobacteriales bacterium | reverse complement strand
AATCAAAGCGGGTTTATTCAAGTCGTTTGTTAAGATGTTTTGAGCAAACTTATTGAAAACTTGAATTACATCTTGGTTGTAGTAAGCAATTGCAATCATATCGGCATTTATACTTTCGGTGTAGTCCATGATTTGAGAAAGGTAACTTCCGCTTCCATCCAATAATTTCATTTCATATTTCACGTCATTAGCAGCCATTTGCTTTCCAACCACCTGGAAATTTACTTTAGTCTTGTGCATGTATTTTGCATCACTTTGCTTTTCTGCGACTAAATGAACTTCAGCATGGAATGCTTTAGCTAGCGTAGACGCAAATCCCATAATTTGCAATGTTTCTGGGTCAATTCCTAATGGGAAAACAATTTTCTCCAATTTTTTGATGATGACATTATTTTGAACAACCATGAAAGGAACACTTGTTGAGGTAATAACTTTCATTGCAAAACTTCCAAATACTTTTTGCATTCCTTTGGCACCATGAGTTCCCATGATGATAAGACTAGATCTTAATTGTTGAGCTGTCTTTCCAATGTCCTCAAAAATATCCCCTTTAACTACATATAGTTTAATGTCAACACCTGGGTAATCTTTCTGAACCTTCGTCTTTATTACTTTCAACTTTGCTTCTGCTTCAGCTTTGTATTTGTCAGATTTGACAATATGAAGAAGAGATAAAGAAGATTGAGTAGCCTTGGCAAGATATACACCTTGTTTGACAGCAGAGTCGCCTACTTCAGTGAAGTCATGGGGTACGAGGAAATTCCTAGTCATAATTGTTGTTTTAAAATAAAATCAGGATAAATATAGCGTGTTTTCTTTTAAACTCATTCATTAATTTATAAACATTGTGTCGTGAAATTTAGTAGATAAGTGCGGTAAATACACATATAATTGTAAATTTGATAGTTGAATAAAACATTTTAAAGATTTGAAAAAAATTAGAGTAGGGGGTGTGCCTGAACATTTCAATCTACCATGGCATCTTGCTTTGGAGAATAAACATTTTGAAAAGGAAGGTCTGGAAATTGAGTGGGTTTCTTACCCAGGGGGTACTGGTGCTATGACGAAAGCACTAAGAAATGGTGAAGTAGATGTATGTATGCTCTTAACAGAAGGTATTACTGCAGATATTATCAAGGGAAACCCTTCCAAAATTATCGGGATGTATGTGAATACACCACTGATTTGGGGAGTTCATACGCATGTGGACAATCCATTGAGATTGTATGGTGAAACGTATTCTAAGAATTATGCGATTAGTCGTTTTGGTAGTGGAAGTCATTTGATACCAATTGTTGACGCAACACTTAACGACAAAAGTATTTCCCCTGATCAGTTGGTAGAAATCAAAAATTTGGATGGTGCATTGAGTTCATTGGGTAATGGAGAGTCTGATGTTTTTTATTGGGAAAAGTATACAACTAAGCCTTGGGTGGATAAAGGTGTTCTGAAGAGAGTAGGTGAGTTTGTAACACCTTGGTCTTGCTTTGCTATCGCTGCAACCGATGATATAATTGAATCATCACCAGATGAATTGAAAAGAATGATGAGCGTGATTCATTTTAATTGTGATCAATTTATGAATAGTACCAATGCAGTAGAATTGGTAAGTAAACGGTATGAGCAAAAATTGGAAGATGTAGAACAATGGTTTTATTCTACAGAATGGGCGATTAATGACCATGTAAGTACAAAGATGTTAAGAAATGTGATGTTTATGCTAAAGCAAGCAGAGATCATTGAGAAGGAAGTTCCGCTAAGCAAAATATTAAGAAGATTATAAAAGAAAATATGTCAAAAAAAGAAAAATTCAAGCAGTACATTAACGAAGGCTATACCTTCAAAAAGGATTATATCATAATCGGAGGGGCTATGCTAAATGAAGAGCCAGTTGAAGATTCATTTATTAAAATACCTCTGAAAACTTTGAACAGACATGGTTTAATTGCTGGAGCTACTGGTACAGGTAAGACTAAATCTCTTCAAGTGTTGGCCGAACAAATGTCTTTGAAAGGAATACCTTCTATATTGATGGATATCAAAGGTGATTTAAGTGGTTTAGCGCAACCGGGAGCATCAAATGATCATATAGTTTGGAGGCACGGAGCAATTGGTGTGGAGTACAAGGCACAACCATTACCGGTAGAGTTAATGAGTATTTCCAATGAGAAAGGAGTTCGTTTAAGAGCTACAATTTCTGAATTTGGTCCCATCCTGTTGTCAAAAATACTAGGGTTAAATGATACGCAGTCTGGAGTAATTACCATCCTCTTTAAGTATTGTGATGATAACAAATTGCCTTTGTTAGATTTAAAGGATTTAAGAAAGTCATTACAGTATATCACAACAGATGGGAAAAGTGATATAGAAAGTGAATACGGTAGAATCTCAAGTACATCCGTAAACACTATTATGAGAAAAATAATAGAGTTAGAGCAGCAAGGAGCAGATTTGTTCTTTGGAGAAAAGTCTTTTGATGTGAACGACTTTTTAGGTGTAAATGAAAAGGGTGAGGCAAAGATTAATATTATTCGACTAACGGATATTCAGAATAAACCTAAATTATTTTCAACTTTCATGTTGAGTTTGTTAGCGGAGATTTATGAGTCCTTTCCTGAGACCGGTGATGATGATAAGCCTAAGTTGTGTATTTTTATTGATGAAGCTCACTTAGTATTTAAAGAAGCATCTTCAGAGTTGTTAGATCAAATAGAAGTAATCATTAAGTTGATTAGATCTAAAGGTGTAGGGATTTATTTTTGTACTCAAAACCCGACAGATATTCCTGATGAAGTTTTGAGTCAGTTGGGGTTGAAAGTGCAACATGCACTGAGAGCATTCACCGCAAAAGACAGAAGGGCAATTAATAAAGCAGCAGAGAACTATCCAATTACAGAGTATTACGACACTAATGAGTTAATAACAAGTTTAGGAATTGGTGAAGCATTGGTTACTTGCCTGAATGAAAAAGGTATTCCTACACCTCTTGCAGCAACATTATTACGTGCACCCGTTACGCGAATGGATATTCTTACGGAAGCTGAAGTGGATCATGTTGTGAATACTTCTGCATTGGCAGATAAATATGCTGAGGTAATAGATAGGGATAGTGCTTATGAAATCCTTTCTGGAAAGATTGAGAAAGTAAGAGCGAAAGAAGAATTAGTCAAGAAGAAAGAAGCGAGAGAGTTAGAGGCTAAGGAATTAGAAAAACAAAAAAAGAGAAGAGAAAAATCTCCTGTTAAGAAGCGAACAAAGGTCGTGAGGCGAAAGGTGACTAAAAGAGAGGATTCTATAATGGAGGATATCGGAACTGGACTAATTCGAGATCTAGCAAGAGGATTGTTAGGTGTTTTTGGAAGAAGGTAATAATAAGTATATTTATAAAAAAAAATAAGAATGTATAATTCAGATGCAGAAGGAATAGATGCTTTAGTGAAGAAGTATGATGCTTTAAACAAGGAAATCGCTAAGGTTATTGTTGGTCAGGAAGAGGTGGTGAAGAAGGTTTTGATATCGATTTTTAGTAAAGGTCACTGTCTTTTAGTGGGTGTGCCTGGTTTGGCAAAAACATTATTAGTTAGTACTATTTCTGA
>CAJYBK010000297.1 GCA_913064955.1 uncultured Flavobacteriales bacterium | reverse complement strand
CAATATCAATTGCATGCTCTGAAGCTACAAAAGCAGAGTGTTGTAAATAAATAGTCTCATTCTCCAAGTAGATATGTTCCATATCACCTGGTGCTGCAGGAGCTATTGTTATTTCACCAGCACCATTTTGGGCTGTAAATTCATTGATAAAGATTGATTCTCCGGTTAAAAACCTTTTTAAACCTCCTTTAAATTTTGTTTTCATATTGATGTTCGTATCCATGGTAGCCATTGCAGATGCTTCTACTTTGATTGTTTTTCCCGCAGGAAGTTGGACTGTCAAAAAAGCGTAATCAGGCTTATGATCGAATTTATGTTCAAATTTTTCCATTTTCTTTTCTTAAATTAATGTTGATAATCTTAATTGGCATAAGCCTACAGTGGTCTCAATTTCGGCCCTAAAGCACCTCCAAAACTATTTGGATTATGAGATTGACACCACAAAGTTCCTTTACCAGAAAACCTTGCAACAAAGCCCTCACCACCTAACATAGATGACATCCAACTGCTACCTGCCTTTGATAATTTCCAGTCTAAACTAGACTCAAAAGCCACAATATGTCCTGTATCAACGATATATTCTCCATCAATTTCTATAGGGTAAATTTCTCCATAAGCATTAACCAAAACTTTCCCAGTTCCATTAGCATTTATCCAGAAGAAATTTTCTCCACCTAGCAATGCTTTACCAAACCCTTGCCAATTTAAATCAATCTCAATTCCCGGTTCTGAAGCCATGTAGCCTCCTCCAGAAATAATTAACTTTTCTCCATTTAGTTCTTTGACAAACATGTCACCCGGAAGCGTTGGTGCTAAATATACTTCACCACCATTTGACCCAGGAGAGAAATGATTAATGAAGAAACCTTCTCCACCTAACATTCTTTTTAAGCCTTTCATTATTCCTTTCTTACCTTTTTTGTGAGTGGTAGTTTCAATTCCCATATCATTTGACATGGCAATCATACTCCCTCCCTCTGCAGTAAGAACTTCACCAGCATCCATTGTCACTTTTGCAACTGAACTCCCTGGTCTCATTTCTATATCTATTTTCATTTTTAGTTTCTTTTTTTCAATTAGTAGAATCGTTCTTAAATAGGTTTATAAATTTCTATTAACCCAACCTGCAAGACCTGCAAAACTTCTGGTTTGAATAATTACTTTCCCTTTTCCTTTTACTCGCATTACAAATCCTTCCCCGCTTGTCAAACTGGAGATTAAACTTCCAGATAACTGCGTCTTAATTTCAAATCCTGGAGGATATGCCACAAGATGATCTGTATCTATGATCAACTCTCCATCTATTTCTTTCTCCAATAAACCTCCATATGCTCCGAAAATAAATTTCCCTTTGCCATCTACTTTTAGTCTAAACAAACCTTCTCCACCAAACCATGAGTGGAAACCAGCCCATTTCATACCTAATTTAACTGTTGGCTCGCTACAAATGTATGCTCCTGGCTGTAGGAAAAAGGATTCTCCTTCTTTTAACTCCATTAACATTACATCTCCAGGGAAACCTTGTGTTAATGTTAGACGAAGTGTTTCTTGAGTTGGGTTAGTAAATTCATTTACGAATAAACTTTCTCCTCCTAAAAACTTTTTACCTAATCCTTTAAAAAAGCCTCCATTAAACTTTGCTTTCATTTCCATTTTGGCAGACATACTTGCCATTGCGTCAGATTCAGCCACAAAAGATTCTCCCGGTGCTAAATCTACATGCATATAGCCAAATGCTGGCTTGCCGTCAATTTTTATTTCCATATTTAATTTATTATTTAATTGTCGTTTGTACTTAGAATGTTCTTAGAACATGGTCATAAACTTAAGCAAAATTTCCACAACCACTTTGAATCAACTTGAGAATTTAACCAACGTACTATTATTAATGCTTAATAGGCTTTTATTCAATTTAAAAGGAAATTATGCAACTTTCAACAAGTCAGAACCTATTTTCATCTAATATTTTAATCATTCAACCATATAGATAATGCAATCCGTAACTTTATACTCAAAGAATTAGTAAACCTTGCATGACCTGCCTATATAGAAAATTAACAAGTCTTCTTCTATTATTCTTTCTAAGTCACGGAGTTAATGCTCAATGTGTGGCGTATGATGGCAATGGTGTATTAGTAAATAATCCCGTATGGTTGAGTTGCTTCGGAACTGACTTTACATTAAATTTTCAAAGCACAAGTACTTTTGCAGATTATACAATTGACTGGGGAGATGGTTCTCCAATCGACAACGGCACTTCTTTTACACCTCCGCAAGTATTATCACATCTTTATCCTGCAACTGTCAGTTCTTTCAATGTTGTGTTTACTGAAACTGCAACTGGTTGCATTATTAATGGAACAGTTATAATGGAAGAACCAACGACCGCTTCCATTCAAATTCCATTTGGTGGAATTACTCAAACCTGTGCGCCAGCACCTTTAGAGTTCATAAATTCCAGCACGAACACTTCACCTACAACCACATTTACATGGGATTTTGGAGACGGAAGCCCTTTACTTGTTCTAGACAACACCAACCAAGGTGACACTGTAATTCATAATTACCTTCCTGGAACTGTGAACTGTGAAACTCAGGTACAACTATTTGCCGAAAATCAATGTAACACTGCGCAAGGTGGGCCAAGTACTGCTACATTTAACCCAATTAGAATTTGGGACATTGATGATGCAGCCATAACCGCTTCAGATGTTTTGTTGTGTTTTCCTGAAACGGAAGTTACTTTCACTAATACCACCAACAGGAATTGTTTAGCACAAGGAAATACCTTTCAAAGACAAGAATATTGGAATTTTGGTGACTATTGGGGTTTGGGGTATGACAGCATTGTGGATTGGACTCCTTGGCCACCAACCTTCCCATATACAATAGACTATCCAGGAATTGGAGCTTATGATGTAATGATGGTTGACAGTAACTTCTGTGGTCAAGACACAACGTATATAACTATTCAAATCGTTCCACCTCCATCAGCGAACTTCACGATGATAGAAGACACTGTATGTGTCAACCAGTCGGCTTTTTTCACAAATACTTCCACTGGCGGGGCTAACGTTAATAGTTGGAATTTCGGAGACGGAAGTGGATGGCAAAACATCAATGGTAACCCAGCACATACCTATGTAGCACCAGGTGATTACAACGTGTTATTAGCTGTTAGTATAGCGGGCGCCAATACTTGTACGGATACTATTTCTTTACCTATTCATGTATTGGCAATACCACAAGCCAACTTTGTTCTAGACAATAATATTGGATGTGATGCTTTGACAGTAAACTACACCGATGCGTCAATAAATGCGGTAGGTTGGACGGGGGACTTTGATCGGCGTGATTTCCAAGCACGGCATCTTGATTGTGGAGTTCGCCAACAAGCTGCAAGAAGAGGGCATGGACAAGCGCAAAGCGATTGAGCATGCCGCAGCGGTACGGTTGCGTCCCGTACTGATGACCACCGCCGCGCTAGTGCTGGCGATGATCCCGCTGTTGCTGGCCTCAGGCCCAGGTGGTGGTGCGCGCTTTGCCATCGGCCTAGTGGTGGCCAGCGGCATGACCGCGTTCGGGTTCTCCCCTCGCCGAC
>CAJYBK010000296.1 GCA_913064955.1 uncultured Flavobacteriales bacterium | reverse complement strand
ATTGATCCATGGTGTGCGTACCGTCTGAAGTACCACATTGTAACAATAGAAATGAAATGGAAAGGGCAGATATAATATGTTTAAACATGTTTCGAATTAATTAGAGTGTAAATATATAAAACCTATAGTCCATTTCAATACTGTTTACTGAAAGACTTCATTAAATTAAAAATCTTACCATTGTTAATAAAATAGAACTTAAATTGTTGTGTAAGCATCATCATAATTTTACTTTTGTAATCGAACAATGGCAGAAGATCAATTCATAGTATCCGCAAGGAAGTATAGACCAAATGATTGGGAGAGTGTAGTAGGGCAAGAGAGCATTACTACTACTATGCAGCATGCTATTACTTCTGGTCACTTGGCACAAGCATTTTTGTTTTGTGGCCCGAGAGGAGTTGGTAAAACTACTTGTGCTAGGATTTTTGCTAAAGCGATTAATGAGCAGGCAGGAAAAACGGATGAAGATTTCTCATTCAATATTTTTGAACTAGATGCTGCATCTAACAACTCTGTAGATGATATTCGTGTCATCATTGATCAAGTAAGAATACCACCGCAATCAGGTAAGTATAAGGTCTATATTATTGATGAGGTGCATATGCTCAGTTCTCAGGCATTTAATGCTTTTCTGAAAACATTAGAAGAGCCACCACCTTACGCTATTTTTATATTAGCTACTACTGAAAAACATAAGGTACTTCCTACCATTTTGTCTAGGTGTCAGATATATGACTTCAATAGAATCACAATTAACGACATTGCTAAGCAATTGGCATGGATTGCAGAAAAAGAAGGGATAACTGCAGAACCTGATGCACTTCACGTAATCGCTGAAAAAGCGGATGGAGCCATGCGTGACGCACTTTCCATTTTTGATCAAATAGTTAGTTTTTGTGACAACAACATTACCTATGATGGGGTTTTGAAAAACCTAAACATTCTAGATTACGATTACTATTTTAAAATTACAGATGCTTTGCTAAGTAACAATATTCATCAATCGATGTTAATTTTTGATGAAATATTAGAGCATGGATTTGATGGACATCATTTCATTGTAGGTTTAGGTGGGCATTGTAGAAACTTATTGGTTTGTAAAGATCCTATTACACTCAAATTATTGGAAGTAGGGGAAAATATTAAGCAACGATACGCAGAACAATCAGCCAAAACACCGGCAAAGTTCTTAGTAGATGCAATAACCATAGCAGGGGATTGTGATATACATTACAAAGCCTCCAAAAATCAGCGACTCTTGGTTGAGTTAGCACTGATGAAAATGAGTTCTCTAACAGCGTTAGAGGGCGAAAAAAAAAACTATGTCATCCGAATTTAAAATAATAGCTCCCAATATTTTTGAAGGACATGTTCCGGCACCTCCTGGAGGTCAAGAAATCAAACCACCGGTTACCATTCCGCCTACAAATTCACCTGTAAAAGAAAAAGTAGAAGAAAAAGTTGAAGTGAAGGAAGCGGAAGAAAATGTAAGCATCGTAGATCAATTGGTAAAAGAGAAATCTGATCCTAAACTGGCTACAAAGCATTTGAAAGTTGCTGTTTTTGGTGAGAAAAAATTGGTATCCTCGCTTTCTTTAAAGAAAAAAGAAGAGGAAAAAGGAGAAGATGAAGAATCAAGTGAAGATTTAAGTAAAAAACCAAGAACTCCTTTTACAGAGGAACAGTTAAGAGGTAAATGGAAATCTTTTTGTTATACAATAGAGAAAGAAGGTAAAACTGGACTTGCTGCAACTCTTACAAAGCATCCTGTCATTATCAAGGATAATTTTCAGTTGGAATTGGTATTGGATAGTAAGATTCAGGAATTGGAATTGAATTCTACCAAGGCTAGTTTATTAGCTTTTTTAAGAAAGGAACTCAATAATTATGGCATTGATTTACATGCTACGATAAATGAAAGTATTGTAGAAACTAAGCATTTGACTAATAAAGACAAGTTTCTTCAAATGGTAGAAAAAAATCCAGTTTTAGGTGAGTTAAGGGAAAGACTAGGGTTGGATATTGAGTACTAGGCTTTTGCAGGGATTTTACTCATGGCCAATTCACTGATTGCTGTAATACTTAAGGAAGGATTAACACCTGGATTAGCACTAATCATAGATCCATCACAAACGTACATGTTGGGATAGCCAAATACTTCATTTTCTTTGTTGATCACTCCAGTATCTTTTGCATCTCCCATAACACAACCTCCTAAAATATGAGCAGTTGATGGAATTCCTGACAAGGTTTCAGATGCAATGACTACAGTTTTAGCGTTCGTCATTTTGGCATGTTTTCTGGCAATATCATGTGCTTCAGGAATAAACGCAGATGGATTTTCTCCTTTAGTGACCTTGGTGCCTATTCTAAACCATTTCTTTTTAAAAGTGATAGTACTTTCCAAGTCCTGCATAAAAAGCAGAATCGATGACTTTTGAGCAAAGTCTCTTACGGTATATGTTTTAAACCAGGCAATTGGAGCAGTAAATGGAAGTGAGATCAACTTTAGAATCCTTAAGAAGAAATTCTTTTCAGTGACCATTGGCCACATGAGAACTCTCCAAAAACCAGAACCTTTGCCATACCTTACCGGTTCCAAATGGCTGTTTTCATCCACATCTATTATGGAACCTATAGCCACACCTTTGGAGTAATCTGTTTCATTGTTTTGAGTTACACTGAAAATAAGAGCTTCATTATTGGTTCTTACAAATTCCCCTAATCTATTGGATAAGTTGGGTAAGGATTTCTTTTTCAATTTCATCAGCAATCGTACGCTACCTAAAACACCTCCAGAAAGGACTATTCCTTTGGAAGTTAATTTCTTTTTCATACTAAAATATTGCGTAGACTTTTTGAAGGTAACTTCATATGTTCCTTTGGCGTCATTGTGAACTATATCCACAACTTCATGCTCGGCAATGATTTCACAACCTAATTGTTGTGCTAGGTGTAGGTAGTTTTTATCCAATGTGTTTTTAGAATTGTTTGGGCAACCCGTCATGCATTTTCCACAAAAGTTACATCCCACTCTTTCAGGTCCTTTTCCTTCAAAATAAGGATCTTCATATTTTTTATCTGGATCTCCAAAAAATACAGCCACATCCGTTGGTTCAAAGTGTTTGTTGCCAATTTCTTTGGCTAACTTTTGAAAGGCTACATCACTGTCAAATAATTTTGGGTTTTTTGCAGCGCCAAGCATTTTTAAAGCGGTATCATAATGAGGGGTTAATTCTTCTTTCCAGTCTGCTAATTCAGACCACGTTCCTGTAGTGTAAAATTTACCTTTAGGTTTGGGTAGGGTATTGGCATATACTAATGAGCCACCTCCTACGCCAACTCCACTAAGTATTCCAACGTGTTTGAAGTAGGTCATTTTCATGATGCCAAAGAACTTGAATTTCGGTAGCCACAACCATTTTCTAAGGTTCCAATTGGATTTAGGAAAGTCCTTTCCTTGAAACCATTTTCCTTTTTCAATAACTAAAACTTTATAGCCTTTTTGTGACAATCGGAGTGCAGAAACACTGCCGCCAAAACCTGATCCTATGATGATATAATCGTAATCCATACTAAGTAAATCAAAGGTATACAATTC
>CAJYBK010000295.1 GCA_913064955.1 uncultured Flavobacteriales bacterium | reverse complement strand
TAGAGCGATGCCTAACACTGCAATTAGTTTAGGTCAATCCATGACTTGCATTTGTGCTGACGCTGAACAGCATGAAGAACTATTAACCACCAAGGGGATATTCGACAAATTAGGAAAAGCGATTATTATTAATGAAAATCAGATGACTTCAGCAACTGCGCTATGCGCTTGCGGAACAGCATTTTTCTTAAGAGCAATTAGAGCAGCAATGCAAGGCGGCACAGAAATAGACTTTCATGCCGAAGAAGCTCGATTAATGGCAGCGCAACCAGCGAAAGGAGCGGCTATGTTATTATTGGAAAACGGCAGCCATCCAGAAGAAGAAATAGACAAGGTAACTTCTCCAAAAGGCTGTACCATTGCCGGCTTAAACAACATGGAACATAGCGGTTTTAGTTCTGCTTTTATCAAAGGAATCACAACCTCTGCAGAAAAAGCAAAAGGACTTTATTAAAACTAGAAGGTATTCAAAAGGCTTTTATTCTTCAATCAGAACAAGGGACTTTTTGTTTAAATACATCTTTGTTCGTGTTTTAGAAATCCAATTTCAGCGCTATGATTAAGTTCCTACCTGCTGCCGTTAAACCAGAACTATAAGGTCTGTACCTTTCATTAAGTATATTCTCAATACCTGCCGTTACGGTGAAATTAGGTTGAAAATGATACAATGCTTTAAAGTTCAACGTGTACCACGATGGTGAAAATGGATTTTCGTTTTCATCCAAAGCATATATTTCCGTTTTACCTTTTTCAGATTCAGGCAATTTATCATAATTTACACTTGCATTATAGACTGCATAGTATTGCATTGACAATTTTTTTCTCTGAAACGTAAGCCTTGTAGTTCCAAATGCTGGGGCAGCATGTCTTGATGGACTAATTTCTCCATTAGCTAATTCTTCCTTACCTACTTGATAATTATATTGTGAAATCAGACCAAAACCAGATGGTAATTTAATTTCTACCCCTGCTTGAACTCCATATACCGTTGTCATCGCAGCGTTTTGCATAGCTTGCACCTTACTCAATTCACCATCATAGATTATGCTATCCACTCCATTAAAAGTAAAATCTCTTCTCACCAATGCATTCCGTAAAAGCGTATAATACCCGGTCACATCCACTTTAACTGTCTTGCCAAAAACTTTAGCGATGGCCAAATCTACATTGTATGCGTTTTCTGGACCTAAATTGGGATTGGGCACCACAACAGCGCCTGGCTCAGAATCAAACACCTTTCCTAAATCATCAATATTAGGAGCCCTAAAACCTGTTGACAAATTAGATCTTACAATCCATGAATCACTAGGCTTATATATTAAACCTAAGCTTCCTGACAGTCCTCCTTCATTTAGTTTAGTTTGTGTAAAATCGAACTTATAAAAGGTTGTATCAAAGGTAGCGTCAATAACAAACTGAGAATAACGAACACCAACATCCAGAATTACTTTTTTTGAAAACTCATGCTGAAAAGTTACATAAGCAGCATATGTTGACCACAACGCATTTGGATATCTACTTGGTCCTTTTTGCTTAATACCTGAAGAAATATCTTCATTTACACCTAAGGAACTTACATCGTTCACAACACCTTCTAAACCATAAAACAATCGGTTCAATTCATTAATGTCTTTCTTGAAATCTACATTACCTGAATAAGCATCTACATACTCCGTTCTTGTTTCTCTCAACACGTCATTAAAATTTCTCGAAATTCTACTTTCTTCAAAATTCTGCAATGCCAATCTAATGGTCATTTGATCGTAAATTTTATATAACCCTTTGTGATTAACTATAAAATTGTTCATCATCCATTTTTGAGGACCATAGTACCACTCTCCATATCTAGGCAAATCATTCTTTGTGCGCAAATGTCTATCATATCTAGAATAACTAGATGTCTCAGAAAAATGAAAAGCATATTGCATATCCCATTTATCATTTGGTTTAAATCTAATCTTTTGCATTAAATTCATTTGAGAATACCCTGAAGGCCTTTGAACTTTCGGATTATCATTTGTCATAACAACATCCATATTGTCCACTCGTGAAACATACATATGTCTTAAATAGTCATCAGGACCATTAGTTCCCATTTTTAAATCTCCAAATTCTGAATTCGTAAAACTTGTAACAAATGCCCATTTTTTCCAGCCCAGGTTAACATCAAAATGAGCCGTTTTTTCATTATTAACAGATGCATACCGTACAACGGACTTACCTGAAACTGATAAATTACTATCTAAAGACAGTCTAGGTGTTAAGGTTTGAAACCCCATTACACCACCAATCGCATCGCTACCATAAACTACTGAACCAGGACCAAAAATCACTCCACTGTGCTCAATTGCAAAGGGATCTAACGAAATCACGTTCTGAATGTTTCCTCCTCTGAAAATAGCTGTGTTCATTCTTATCCCATCAATCGAATAGAGTAATCTATTGGTAGAAAAACCACGAATCATAGGGCTACCACCTCCTTGTTGACTTTTCTGAATGTAAACATATCCGGAACCACCTAACATACATGCAGCAGTTTGCGGATTCTGCAAAGCAATATCCTTAGCAGAGATCGAAATGCTAGTAATAGGTAAATCTTGGGACTTTTGGCTCCACTTTGTACCATAAACAATAACTGGATTAAGGTTCAATGATGGAATCAATTCAATCTGAAATCCGTCTCTTTTCAGTTCGTCAAAAGTCCTCGTTTCCGTTTGATAATCTAGTAGTCTAAATACAATCTTATTCTGTCCTTCCAGCTGTCCTATATCTACTAGGCCGTTTTCATTGGTATATTTGAGTGATTTAATTTCTTCACAAATTACAGCCACCATTTCCACAGGCTCATTGGTTTCGCTATTGCTTACCAAGAGTGTTTGAGAAGTTCCATTTAGTCCTAGCATAGCCAACACCAAAAGAAAAATTATTTTATTCATCTTTTAAGTAATTAATTTAAAATAAACTCGATTGCACTTCAACGTACAATTCTATGCAGTTTATTAAATCAATTCTGGAGGTGGGCAAGAAATGCCCTTATTCACCGATGTAATTCTTTCTGAAAAAGAGAAGTAATGAGATTTATCGTCAAAGAAATTCGCTCTTAATTCTTCTTTCAAATCTAAAAAAAGTGATTTTGAAAAATGATCTAAATTCATTTCACTGTGATACTTTCCTTTTTCCTTATTCCATTGAATTCCGAATAACTTGGCCAACTCTCGGTTTAATTTAGTTTCCTTTTTATCCAACCAGCATTTATATATATGTATGCCATCCTTGTATTCTCGGGAAACAATGTCGTACATATCTCCAAGGTATTCGAACTCTTTAGCGTGTTTCCATTTGAGCTTCGATTGAATTTCGCTTTCCGTAAACTTAAGAATTACTAAATCCTGGAAGTATAAGTTATACATTCGATCATTCCCTTGTTCAACCATTTTTATTGTAATTTTTACCTTTTAAATCCTCTCTGTAACAATGTTATTGTATAATAAAGTCTAAAAGTATTTATAGCCACAGTATAAATGGAATCTACTGAATTTGATGCAACTCTTAAAAAACTAGGTGAACAAGTAAGTCAGTTTACTACAATTACAAATAATCATAAA
>CAJYBK010000294.1 GCA_913064955.1 uncultured Flavobacteriales bacterium | reverse complement strand
CCCTTCATTCAAAGTAAGAGATTGTCTTTCACCCCAAAATGGAATCAACCCTCCATCTCCAATGAACACTCCTACCAAAATCAACAATGCGAATACTCCTCCTAAAAGAAACCCAAATCCAACTATTCTAGAAAAACCCTTTATAAACTTTGAAGAAGACTGAACCCCTTTCTCAACAGCGCTAGATATTGTTTTTCCAAAATGCTTTTTTCGTACACCATCTTGCAAATTATTTTTAAGGTCTTTTGCCGTCTCCTTTATGGAATTTACGTTAATTGGCTGCCCTCTCATTTTGAGTTTATCATTACTAGTTTTAGCCTCTGGAATAACAAACATCAATATCAAGTAGATGATAACTCCTGACAGACCAATCAAAACCATAATTACAAAGATGATTCTTATCACAACTGGATCTACCCCTAAATAAGCTGCTAAACCACTACATACACCACCAATTTGAGCATTATCCTTATCTCTGAACAACCTTTTATTGGGTTCTACTGATTCGTTTTCTTGAGACTCTGAACTAGTATTTGTCTGAGTTGACTCTTCATAATCTTCGTTTATATAATCTTCTGGTTTCCCCATTATTAGTATAACCTCCTCCACGTCCAAAGTAGTAATCACTTCTTTGGATTTAGAGTTCTTAGATTGAAACAACTCTGCTATTCGAGCTTCAATGTCTTGCATAATTTCAATACGTTCATCCTCATCATTAAAATTATTTTCAATTGCACTTAGGTATTCTTGTAGTATAGCATAAGCGTCTTCTTCGATGTGGAACACAATCCCTGAGATATTTACATTTACGGTCTTTTTCATAGCTAATAATTTATTTCTTTCTACTAATTTTATTTACTGCTGCACTCAGCTCATTCCAAGTCACTTCCAACTCTTTAAGAAATTCGTTGCCTAATTCGGTCAATTCATAATACTTACGAGGTGGCCCCGAAGTAGACTCTTCCCATCGATAAGACAATATATTTGCGTTTTTTAATCTAGTAAGAAGCGGGTATAAAGTACCTTCTACTACTATCAATTTTGCCTCTTTTAACTGCTCAATAATTTCTGAAGGGTAAGCCTCCCCATTTTTCAAAATGGAAAGAATACAATATTCAAGTATTCCTTTCCGCATTTGTGCTTTCGTGTTTTCAATCTTCATTCCGCTTAATTTTAGTTAACTAAGAACTATTTGATGCAAATATATACACTTTATACAGTACTATGCAAAACAAAGTACTGTATATATTATAAAGTAAAACAAAAACAAGCGCCAAAACCCCTTTAAACATTACCAAAGTGACTCTTGAAAATATTTTATTTTATTTTTTAATTTATATCTTTTAAACAAGAATTCCTTATATTTGACTGATTCACAACTTCCAAAAAAGTGCTTCTTTCATGAAACTTCTTCTTTCTTTTCTTTCTGTATTGACATTTTCAATCTTATTGGGGCAAAACCTTCAGCCTTACCCTATTAAAGAGGACAATCAATTAGCATGGTTCGAACCTGCCAACACACCCTACCAAGTAGGCGCATTTGAAAAATTAGAATTAGGTATATCTCTTCCAGAAGATATTCAGTACAGAATTGACAATTTCATTTTTAAAGGTGATTCACCAAAGTCTATCAATCCCTTTTTAGAATGGGAAATTAAGGTCATTGCCGAGTTTTATCTCAAAGATGTATTAATTAAGACCGTTGACGGATTCTATTATAAAGAATATAAGAGAAACCTGACCAATAAAAATGTGTACGCCAGAAGTTGGGAAGCAACTGGAGAAAAATATGACAGGCAAGAACACAACTTTAATTTTCGTGTCAGAGCAGCAATGGCAGATACTGGACTTTGGACTTGCAAAATAAAAGCTATTACAAAAACACAAACAATTGAATTTAAGCCATTTCAAATCTCTGTGACAACATCGGAGAATCCTGGATTTGTAAAAGTTGGAAAAAATAAGCGCTACTTTACACTAGGAGGTGAAACATTCTATTTTGTTGGACAAAATGTAAACTGGCCAAGCAAGACAGGTGAATGTAAAAATAACACTGGAACGGTTCAGAATTTTTGCCAACCATTAATAGATACAGATGTTTACTGCACCGGAAAAACATATCCTCCTGACGCGTACTTGAATTGGTACAAATACCTAGACACACTCTCGGAACATGTGAACTTTATCAGGACAATGATGGTTCCTTGGAGTTGGGATATTGAATATGAAAAAGTCGGGGACTACTCCAGAAGGATGAATATTGCTTGGGAAATGGACCGTTTTTTCGATCTCTGTCACAAAAAAGGGCTCTATGTAAATTTTGATCTTAGTTGGGGAGCAGAACTGGCAAATCCAAATGTTTATGGAGGAGCAATATGGGACTGGTATGACCATCCGGATGATCAAATAGCTGCTAAGGATGAAATGTTTTACCACTATAAAACAAAATTTGGTTTAAAAACTTTAGATGAATTTAGAAGACATCCTGAAGTTAAAAAATATTACGCTCAAAAACTTCGCTATTTCGTTGCTAGATATGGCTACTCTACTAATCTAACAATTATAGAAGCAGTAAATGAAATGAACGGAAAAGAATATGACACCGAGGAAGGAAGGGCATCTGCTAGAGAATGGCACAACTTTGTTTGCAGCTATATTAAGGACTCTATTCATGCTGATCAATTAACTGCCGTAAACTATGGTAATGGTTATGAGGTTTGTACTCAGAATAATATCTGTTCTGGTGGAACATCGGATGGTGATTTCTCTTACAGCCTTGAAAGTGTTGACGTGGCAAGTTTCAACTACTATACGGCTCCCAGCGCGGGCAGACAATATGGACTTTCCTTTAAATTCAACAGAAGTAAAATAGGAAACAATTACAACAAATGGTACTACGACCTTGGCAAGCCAATCATAATAGGTGAAACTGGTTTTAGCGAAAATTTCTCTGTTTGTGCTCCTCAAATATTTGATGGCTATGACAATGCGGCTTTACTTTCCATGATCGGTGTTGCTGGAATATTAATGTGGGATGACCGACCGGATTATTATGAAAAGTATCATCAACTGACAGATTTTATGAATAGCAAAGATTTGGACGGACAGAACTTTCAACCAGTTGTACCTAACAAAGGTGCTAAATACGTCTATCGTAGCCTTAATAAAATGACACGTAAAGATGAAAAAGCCATCTTTTTTTATTTGAAATCCACAGAGAGAAATCCAGAAGTTGTAGGAGCCATTCACAACCGTACTTACAATGAATATTCTGCAAGAAATCAATTTTGGGACGATGGATATGATGCCAACGGAAGTCAATTACCTCCTGCCAATAGATGGACTGATACATTGGTCTGTGCACCTTCTAACTTAAACATGCCGTGCGATGATCTAGTTTGGGACTTTTACAATGGACAACTCAATTTTGGTAAAAAGCCATTTAACGAATTTCAAGTTGTTGAGGACCAAAAAGGACAAAGGCTAGTTGTAAATGACGTAGGAATAGGTAAAATGAAAACTGAATTTTATAGCGGTATTGACTTCGAACTAAAGAGTTCGGATATAGAAGGGGGGCAACATTTGACATTGCACCATCCTCCTATGGATGAAACTAACAGAATATTACTTTTCTCCTCTCAAAACAACAAAGTAA
>CAJYBK010000293.1 GCA_913064955.1 uncultured Flavobacteriales bacterium | reverse complement strand
AGCTATTATGATTACTATTGGAATTATTAAGTTCATTAAGGGGTTGATAGAGCCTTGATGAATTGCTAATGTAACAATGTATCAATGTAACAATTTACTAATGTATCAATATAGCAATGTAACAATGTATCAATTTTCTAATGTAACAATGTAATAATGTAACAATGTAGCAATGTAACAATGTCACTTCGGCTCCGCTCAATGATTGGAGTAATTAATGAAGCAATTGGTTGGTGCAACAATTGAATCTAATGAATTAATAAAAAAAACTTTATCTTCACATGTTATTTACTACTGTTTATGTGTTTTAGGAAGTTTTTTGTTTTCATAAATATACTATTCTTATCGCTTTTTATGATTGGGCAAAATGCTTATGTTGAAATGGCCAAATACAATATGCCTGGTTCTTCCGTGAGTAACACGAGTAGCGGTATGATAGATTTATATGCCGATATTGAAAATGGTAAAATATACACTGTAGGAAAAGTAAACTCAAGTAATTTCAATTCAACAGATGGAACCAGTTTTGTGTCAGGAGAGAATGTCTATCTAGCCGTTCATGATACATTGGGAAATTTAATTTATTCATCTGTTTTTTTAGCAGAAACTAGTGGTTCTGTGTTTCAAACTTTTATAAAAGTTAAAAATGGCAATGTTTTTATTGCTGGAAATATAGGTTCTGGAACTGGGGGTTTGAATGTAACCAACAATTCAGTTTACACCGGAAGTTTTGGAGGTTTTGTCGTTTTCTTTAGTGCCAGTACAATTGCCAATAATGACTACAGTTTTGACTATGCAACTTACATAGGAGGAAGTACTTGGGATGATATAAAAGACATAAAGGTGGATAACAATTACTTTTATGTAGTCCTCAATGCATGGTCTACAGACATTCCAGTGACCAATGGCAGCTTTCTAAAGGGTGATGGTGATATTGTAGTGTACAGAATTTCTCTTAATAATTTTGTAAACAACCTAAATATTTATGATGACCCCAATAGTTTTATCTCCTATTTTGGAGGTTCTGGAGATGATTATATGGAGACCACAATGGATATTGATAATGGTAATGTTTATCTAGCTTTTAGCACCTATTCAGATGATTTACCTGTAACCAATTCATCAACTTACTCTTCTTTAACTAGTAATTATATAGGGGGAGTGATGAAGATCGGTGATGTAGCAATGTCTAATAATGCCACTGCATCAGTTGCACTAGAATATTGTACGTATATTGAAACTAACGATAATATTTGGGTGGAGAATGTAGCATATGGTAATAATGTTTTCGCTGTATATGGCTTTGTTCAAGGTTCTCAAGTTCCATTTACAATAGGCAATAACAATGCTGGTAATGGTCAATATTTTTTGGCTGGAATAAGTGAAAATACGATGAACACTAATGGAGACATAGATTACTACAAATTAATCGGAGGACCTAGTTGGGGGTGCAGTGATATAGAATATTACAATAGTAATTTCTATATTGTTTGCACGGCATATCCCTCTAATTTTGTATCTACTGACGGGTCTGTTTTACAATCCACAAATGGAGACATTGGCGTAATAGAGATATCCAGTACGTCAATAATAAATAACACCATAGCACCTTCAGACTTTGCTGTTTTATTAGGTGGCTCTAATCAGGATCGAGGCTATCGAATAAAAGCAGATGCTAATGGCTTACACATCTTAGCAAACTCATCTAGTGGCGATTTTCCAGTAAGTAATGGTACTCAACCTAATGGAAATACAAGGTTATACATAAATTTATGTGAAGACGGTAAATTGAATTATGCTACTTTTTTTGAGAACTATTCAGTTATTGGAAGCTCTATAAGAAATCTTTTACCTCATAACGATGCTGTGTACGTAACTAACTTTAACAATACATTAAGTCAAATGGTTACAGAATTACCTTCTGCACCAATTAACAATTCTGTGGTAACGAAAATAACCTTTCAAACACCTCAGGTAAATGATCCTGATACACTTTATCCAATTACCCAAACAGCTTGTCAATATGGTACACCAGACTTAATAGAAGGTGTACTGTTTAATGATCAAAATGACTCACTTCCTTTATTATATACTGGAGGTGTTCCCTTTTCACAAACATTATCTAATTTTAGTTATCAATGGCAAATTGCCAATGCAGCGGTAGGCCCTTGGAGCAGTATTCCTGGTGCCATCTTATCAGATTACTTGCCTGTGGCTGGTATTTCAGATAAATATTATAGACGGCTTACCCAATTTGTGGAATGTGGCGATACCATTACAATCAGCACAAGTGATGTAGCAGCAGTCATCATTGATAATTTAGCTGCACCAGTTGCAGATGCAGGAGGGATTTTCCAAACATGTCCTAGCGTGGCGTTAAATATTGGTGGCCAGCCAAGTGCTACAGGCGGAACTGCACCATATACTTACGATTGGGATAATAACCTCAGTGCCACTGCCAATCCTCTGGTATCACCTACAGTAAGTGGGATTTACACTTTGACTGTGACAGATGCTTTAGGATGTAAGCACAGTGATCAAGCACAAATTTTTGTTTATGAAGCCAATGCAGGTGCTGCCGCATCTGTATGTGCAGGGCAACCAACAATTATTGGTTCTGCAGGAACAAATGGATTAGCAGGTGTTTCTTATGCATGGAGCCCAACTACCAATTTAACCTGTTCTACTTGTCCTTCCACGCTTGCGAGTCCTTCCTCAAATCAAGTTTACACATTAACCCAAACCGTTGCTATTTCGGGTGGAGGTACATGTCAAACTACGGATGATGTGCAGGTATCCATTGTAGCAGGACCAAGTGTAACAAATTTTTCAGGACCAGATCAAGTGATTTGTTTTGGATCTACTATTAATATTGGTACACCTGCTGAAGCAGGATTTTCATACAATTGGTATCCAGGAACCTACCTTACTAATGTGGGAAGTGCCGTAACTACCTACGATGCTGGAAACATTACCATGCCCAATCCAGATCCTTATCATTATTATTTAGTAGCAACTTCACAAGGTTGTGAATTTATAGAAGAAGTAGATGTATATACTATCAATGCTGCTGCTGGTATTGACGGATGTGGTCCAAGAACTGTGGGTAGAGGAGATGAGACGCCAAATATCAATGAAACTTATCAATGGACATTACTTTCCGGACCAGGAGTGATTACAGGTCCTACAAATACACCTACCACTACAGTTTCTGCTTCCAGTGGAGGAGTATCAGTGTACCAATTAGAGGTGAGTTTCAATGGTGTTACATGTACTGATATTGTAGAAGTAGCAGATTGTGGGTGTACTCAATTTGAAATTTGGCCGCATTCCTCAGTGGGCTGTCCTTCTTATTTATTGACCAATGATTCAATACAGTTAACTGCTGGAACTTCCTTTAACCAGAGTAACTTAAGTTATGCTTGGACGCCAAATGTTGGTTTATCTAGTTATAACACACAAACTGTAACGTTGCAAACCAACGCTGCAACCACCTATTCGGTTGTGGTAACAGATCCGTTAGATCCAGGTTTCTATTGTGAGCAGTCTATCAATGTGAATTTACCTGCTTGGTCCATTCCTGCTTTTAATCATGTAGATACTGTATTGTGTTTAGGTGACTCCATACCAGTAGGCAATACAGGTATTGGTATTTATGATTATTCATGGACGTATTTAGGCTTACCTTATAGCATACAAGCTAACCC
>CAJYBK010000292.1 GCA_913064955.1 uncultured Flavobacteriales bacterium | reverse complement strand
GATTATTTGGTGTGGTTCTTCTAGTGCTGTCTAAAGCCATTGATATGAAGGAAGTTTATCAAGCCATTAATTGGCAAGTGATTTTCTTATTGGTTGGCGCTTTGAGTTTGGGTGTAGCAATGAAAAATTCTGGTTTGGATGTGCTATTGGCAGATGCATTCACAGGAAATTTAGCCAAATTTGGTCCTGTGATTGTGCTTTCAGGTATCTATTTATGTTCTTCATTTCTAACGGAAATAATGTCCAACAATGCTACTGCTGCTTTGATGACACCGATTGCAATTGCTGTTGCAGCCGGACTTGGTGTGAGTTATATGCCTTTTGTAATGGCTGTGATGCTTAGTGCATCTGCAAGTTTTATGACTCCTATAGGATATCAAACTAATGCTATGGTTTACTCAGCAGGACAGTATAAGTTCATGGATTTTATAAAAGTTGGAACTTTACTAAATGTGATTTTTTGGATAGCGGCAACTTTTTTGATTCCGTTATTCTTCCCATTTTAATTATCTGATTAAACAGATGATGGCCCATTTTTGAGGATTTCCTTCAAAGTAATAAAGTTTGTCTCCCCACTTATCTTTTGATCTAATAGTGTTACCATCGATGTAATACATGGCATCTCCCCATTTATCTTTACTTCTTATAATATTTCCATCAAAGTAATAAATAGAGTTTCCCCAATTGTCTTGCGACTTCACAGTATTTCCATCAAAAAAGTAAAGTTTGTCACCCCATTTGTCTTTTGCTCGAATGGTTTCACCATCGAAATAATATAATTTATCACCCCAATTGTCCTTGGCTTTGAAAGTGGATCCATCTATAAAACCGATTTTATCTCCCCATTTATCCTCTGCAGTAATTTGCTGGCTAAAAGCAAGTGTGCTAAATAAACTTAAAATAAGTAATGTCGTTATTGTTCTCATATGGTTAGGTTTGCAAAAATCAGACCGTGTAAGCTTATTTTTTAATCATTTTTAAAACTATTTGATCGTTCTGGTTTTTAATTTTTAGGACATATATTCCAGGACTCAAATTCTGAGTATTTACAGTTGTTACATTAAAATCTAATGTTCCCTTTTTAACGACCTGTCCCTTAGTATCTAAAACTTCAAAAACACCTTCGATAGCACCGTTTTGAATGCTGATGTTTGAGTTAAAAGGGTTGGGATAAACGTAAGCGTTGGTAAACTGATTTTCCCCAATGAATGAAGAGTTATCTTCTATTAGGAAGTAGTCGAGCACCGAAGACATAACTTCAAATCTTTTGGATTCAGGGTAAATAGTCTCAAACGGAAATCCTAAATAAACAATTTTTCCAGAGTCGGACACTGCATTTGGAAATTGTCCGTGATAATAGATGCCAGCATAATTATTTGAAAGATTACTGTAAGCATATCCATTGTCTGAACCGTTGATGGCATTGATTACATCTGGATATTGCACATCATAAGTGCCAAATGTTCCATTATCAAAATTAGCAATAGTGACATCAGAAAATGGAGTAGTAGTCACACCTTCAAACTGATAATGTGTGCCAGATTCGTTGTTGGGAGCATCATCGATGTACTCAGCCTTTAGATAGGTGTGATAAAAATCGATATCTGAAGTATTCCCCAAATTATCTAAATCCCATCCGATTTCAGCTCCAGAAGTAAATAAGAATCCTCCTTGATCCAAGAAACTCTTAATTAGAACTTGCTCAGATGCGCTATAAGTTTCATCTACTGTGCTTTCTTCTCCAAGAATATAATCGACTATAGAGTAGTCGTTGAGATTTAAAAGACCGTCCAAGTATGCTTCATTCGTTGCGGACGAAAAGTTTAAACCATAATTTTCTATTGCTTTACCGTGTTGAATAACAAAGTTTCTGGTATTTCCAACAGTGCTTCTGTCAAATGCATTTACCAATAATACCTCTGATTGTATAGCGGAAGGTATAATCGCTAAAACTTCCGATTCATTTGAATTACCTGCAGAATTACTTGCTTTTATTTTAAAGTAATTTATCACACCTGAGGTGTTGTTCTGTATAACATAGTTATTGCTTAGAAAAGTAACTGGACCTGAAAAATTGATGCCATCCAAACTCTCATAAAGTAAATATTGATCTACATTAGGATCATTACTAATTAGAATTCTAGAACTGGTATTATCTTCATTTACAATGCAAAATGATTTAGGAATTTCTGGTACAGTAACAATAGGAGTTGTACTGATTGTATCTGGATAGTAAGGCATGGATAATGCTCCTTCATCACTCAGTAAAGTATGGAGTGATGAAGACATTAATATATCAGAACACAGCATGGAAGATCCATCTACTATTGCTTGGTTTTGAATCAAACGAATACCGTGACTGTAATCAGCATAGGTGTTTATATGACCCGCGTATTTAGGTTGAATATTGCTGCCTGATGGATAATGCCAGCCATAAATAACTACTCTTGCTGGAGCAGGAGTGGTGTAAATCAAATTGCTAATGATCACGTCTTTTTTATTTCCACTTACTAATTCGCCTAGAGGTAATCCTGGTATGAAACCATCTCGAGCAATTTTGACCATGTCATTATGATCATCAAACACAGGAATAGTTGTCATTTGAGCTGATGGAGGAATTGATTCAGGTTGCATTTTTACAGTTGCTTGAGACCAAATGTTATCTACCATTTTGCTAGTAGGTAATATGCAATCTAATGTATCTGCAATAACCTGAGCTAGAATAGGAGTCATTGGACATAGAAAGTAATCTGCATTACTACCTAATGCAATGTAATCAGGTGTTACATAATAAGTGATATGCTTGTAAACTCCAGAAATTAAAGCAGAATCATTGACAGGAACTAAATCTCTATAAAACATGGGAACATTTCCATTCATCACTTCATTTAATATTAACACCTCTCGGTCCTGAAGTGAGAGTGAAGTCATGGTTGTTACTAGTTGACTACCTGTCGGGTCACTCGCATTTCTTACTGGAAGATTTAATGACTGAGAATAACAGATGTTAAAAAAGATAATACTAATGATTGTGAGAAGTTTCATACCGAAAGATAATTCATTATTCCCAATAGCCATATTTCTATTAAAAACTTTATTTTTGTCATTAAGTATAGTTTATTATGAAGTACACATTAATTACCGGAGCTAGTAACGGTATAGGAAAGGAGATGGCAATTAATTGTGCATCAAGACAAATGAATCTTATTTTGGTTTCTTTACCCAATGAAAATGTTGGAAGTTTAGCTAAAGATTTGGCTGATAATTATAATGTTTCGACTGATTTTTATGAATGCGACTTAACAGAATTTGGAATTCAGGAGAAACTATTGAATTGGACCATTGAAAAAGGATACGCTGTTAATTTTTTAGTTAATAATGCAGGTTTCGGTGGTTTTGGAGCGTTTGACAAACATAACGCTGGGTATATTAATGCAATGCTAGATTTGAATGTGAAAGCAACTACTTTAATGACACATTTCTTTATTCCAGAATTAAAAAAGAATGCTCCTTCTTATTTATTGAACACATCAAGTATGGCGGCTAATTTCCCACTTCCGTACAAGTCCATGTATGCTGCTTCAAAAATTTATGTAAAAAACTTCACTTTAGCTTTGAGAGAGGAATTGAAAGAATTTAATGTAAATGTTTGTTTGTTACAGCCTGGTGCTACTCCTACTAATGAAATTGTTAAAACTCAAATCAAAGAAGGTG
>CAJYBK010000291.1 GCA_913064955.1 uncultured Flavobacteriales bacterium | reverse complement strand
TTAAAATCTGGTTTTAAAGTAGTAGAAGTGCCTATTACTTTTAAAGATCGAGAATTAGGGAAATCTAAAATGGACATGGGTATTTTCCAGGAAGCATTTTGGGGTGTTGTTAAACTGAGAAAAAAGAAATTCAAATGAGTAATATACTTATCAAGAATGCAACAATAGTCAATGAAGGAAAAAGATTCATTGGTAATGTGCTTATAGAAAATGAATTTATAAAGGAAATATCAGAAAAGGAAATCGACTTCGATGGAAACGTAAAAGTTATTGATGCAACTGGCTTACTTCTTCTTCCAGGATTAATAGATGATCAAGTTCATTTCAGAGAGCCTGGATTAACACACAAAGCAAATATTCATACGGAATCAAAAGCGGCAGTTGCTGGAGGCATTACCTCCTTCATGGAAATGCCTAACACTGTTCCTAATACGCTTACACAAGATTTATTACAAGATAAATACGATATTGCAGCAGAGACCTCTTATGCTAATTATTCTTTCTTTTTTGGTGCATCCAATGACAACTTAAGTGAAGTACTAAAGACTAACAAGGATAATGTTTGTGGCATCAAAGTCTTCATGGGAAGTTCTACTGGCAATATGCTTGTAGACAATGCCACCACTTTAGAGGGTCTTTTTAAAGAATGTAAGATGTTAATCGCATCTCATTGTGAGGACGAAACTACTGTTAAAGCAAATTTTGCGAAATATCATGCTCAATATGGTGATGATATACCAATGAAATACCATCCAATCATTAGAAGCGCTGAAGCGTGCTATATTTCTTCCTCAAGAGCCATTGAACTTGCCTCTAAACATGACGCTCGCTTGCACATACTTCACATTTCTACGGCTAGAGAAACGGAACTATTTAGTGATGTTCCACTTGCCGAAAAGCGTATCACTGCTGAGGCTTGCATTCACCATTTATGGTTTAATGATACTTTTTATGACACCAAAGGTTCCAGTATTAAATGGAATCCCGCAGTAAAAACTGAATCGGATAGGTTAAAAATAATTGAAGCCGTAAAATCTGGACGGATAGATGTATTAGCCACTGATCATGCTCCACACAATATTGAGGAGAAACAAAATGTATATACGAAAGCTCCTAGTGGAGGACCTTTAGTTCAACACGCCTTAACGGCCTTGTTAGAAATGGCCGATAATGGGGTTTTCACTTTGGAAGAAATTGTACAAAAAGGAGCGCATAGTGTTGCTGAACTATTTGAAATTGACCGCAGAGGATATCTTAGAGAAGGATACTATGCAGACATGGTTTTAGTCAACCCTAATGAATCTTGGGAAGTAAACAAGAGTAATATTTTATACAAATGTGGATGGTCTCCTTTTGAAGGTACTACATTCAAAAATAAGGTGGTTGGCACCATTGTAAATGGTCAACATGTTTATGACAACGGTATATTTGACGAAGAATTTAGAGGAAAACGTCTGCTTTTCAATAGATGAAAATTATCCGTTATATAAGTTTTCTATCCTTCCTTTTATTGGGCTTTATTCTCACTAGTTGTCAAACTAACGAGAGTGAAAAAGCTGCTTATCAAAATTTAATTCCCCAAGATAAATTCACGGAAATTCTTGCGGAATGCCAATTAGCAGAATCACAAGTGTCTGTTCTGAGAGTTGAACAACCCATTTTCAAGGATAGCATATTAAACTATTACTCAGGTATTTTCAACACCTATAATGTATCTTCTTTAGATTTTTTCTACAGTCTGCAGGAGTACTCCAAAGATCAAAGAAATCTAGACTCAATTTATTCTAATGTTCTTGTAATTCTAAACAAAAAAAGCACAGAATTAGGAGATGTTGAAATTCCTAAAAGTAATTTGAATGCGATATCCAGACAACAACTGGGAGACATTCTTTTTCAGACTCCTATTTCCAATTTCATTACAACTGACTTCAATAAAGATGTATCTTATTTAAAAGATACCCTTATGAATTATATAGACTCAAATACCATCTTACTAGAAGATGCAAAGGTTAATCGGGATTCATTTGAATTTACTTTCATAATAAATACAAGTACCAGTATAATGTACAATCAATTAAGAGATTACTTAGTTGGAAAAAGTAACCCTCAAACAGATTAATTTATTTGACCTTGCCAATTACGTGAAAATCAACTCTTCTACTTGCTTGCATTTTTTCGATATCATCTGTACCATCCTCTTTCTTGTGTCTTATTCCAGCCTCGTCTTCTCCCAAGGATAGCACCGCTACAATTTGATCAATACTTACACCTTTACTAGTTAAATATTTCACTGTATTTTTTGCTCTTTTCTTAGCCAATTTATCGTTATATTCTTTCGAACCAACCTTATCTGTATGACCAATAATTTTAATTACAAGATTAGGATTCTCTTTAATTATCCTAATATTTTCGTCCATTATTTTTCGATTATCTTGACGAATGTCAGACCTATTAAAACCGAAATAAACACTTTTCAATTCTATATCGAAGTCTTCAGAACGACCTATCAAGTCAGACTCTTTTAGTTTAGATCCAAAATTTAAGGCAACTTCATTGGAATCTTTAAATCCTATATGCTTTTGTAATATTAATTTAACCGCTGGTTTCACAAAAATTTCCTTAGCAACGCAGTATCTATACTCTTCATTATTACCATCTCTAGTCAGCACCTCCATCTGAATTAAATGACTATCCAACTGTGTTGAATCAAAATTAACGTCCAATGTAAATTGTTCCAATTGATTGGTATCCAACCTCCAAAAAACATCTGTTACACTGTCCTTAATGCAATATGTATCCGCTAGATAAGTGTAGTCCTTATTTGCTAGAATTGTGTCCGCACCAGCGATAAGCACATACTCATCACGATCCGCTAAAGTATCTTGTATGATAGCAGATGCTACTTGGTACTTACAATCTTCGAAGGAAGAAACTCCGTATTTATAAAAATAGTACAAATCCATTTGACCAAACCCACCTTCCCTTGAAGAGGATAATAAAGACGTTTCACTTTCATCATTAACTATATGAAAATAGATGTCATCCGCAGGTGAGTTTATAGGTTTTCCAGCGTTAATGGGACTTGACCAAGTAGTATCTTGCCAATCACAATAAAAAACATCAAAATTTCCATACCCAACATGACCTGTAGAGGCAAAATATAACCGCTGACCATCCTTTGAAATAAATGGACTGTCTTCATTTCCTATCGTATTGATTACAGCACCTAGATTAACGGCTTCTCCCCAATTACCTGTTGAGTCTATTGAACTTTGATACAAGTCAAATCCACCAAGTCCTTTTTTATCATTACTAGAGAAGTACATTGTGCTACCATCTGGAGAAAAACAGGCATGTCTTTGATTTCTTCCTATGTTTATTGTTTTGGGAAGTTTTTCTGGAAAAGACCATTCGTTACCTTGATAAGTAGCATACCACAATAAGTTATTTCTATACAAAACCAGAGTATCTCCTGAGGGAGAAATACTTACAACAGCATTGTGATATTTTTTGGACCCTGCCAAATTTGCAAATTCGGACAATTCTGAAGATCTATCGGAAGATCGATAAATTCTATTCTTTTGTTTACTAAAAAAAATATCCTCCATTGAGACAATCGCATCTTTTCCAGTCAAGCTCTCTGTACTTCTTTTTGTAAAAAGCAGGAATGAATCCTTTTGAGGTAAAACAGAGCAATATTCAGAACTTTCAGAATTA
>CAJYBK010000290.1 GCA_913064955.1 uncultured Flavobacteriales bacterium | reverse complement strand
TCATTTGAATGCTCATGGCAAACAACCCATCTTCCATACCAATGGAGCGAGAAAGCCAGCAGAAAAACTTGTAAGTCGGGAAACTGGTTTCCTTCATGGACATGAACACAGAATTTACTACTTCAATTCTGTATATAAACACAACAATTGCAACCAGTATTATTGCAATAACTGATTTCACTAGGCGCCACCTTAATTCTTCTAGATGACCTAGGAAACTCATTTCTTTATCCTTCGTCTGTTCGCTCATTTCTATGCACAAAAATAGGATTTTTGAACCTATTATTAAGTATAATTGATAGAATGATTGCCCTATGTTGAAATGTTCTCTATTTTTGTCAAAAATTACTGAAAAATGGAATCTATTTTAAAACATGCACATTCTGGAATGCGTTGGTTTGCATTGGGATTGTTAATCTATGCGGTTGTGAATGCTATCATGAAGAAAAAGAACGGAACTTACACTGATAATGATAAGTTAGTTAGTATACTAACGCTGAGTTTAGTTCACTTGCAGGTGGTGATAGGTTTTGTTCTTTATTTTATTGAAGGAAAATATAAGTTGTTCTCTCAGATGTCTGATTCTGTTTCTAGAATGTATGCATTGGAGCATCCATTAACAATGCTGATAGCGGCAGTTTTGGTTACAATTGGTCATTCTAAATCGAAGAAAGCAGCCGAAGATGGTAAGAAGTTTAAACACACTTACGTATTTTTTGGTTTAGCATTATTTTTAATTTTAATACGAATTCCATGGCCATTTTTAACTCCAGGAGCTGCTTGGTTCTAAGTAGTTTAGTTTTTACTGTACTTTTTTTATCTTGTGATTCTTCAAATGAGAGTTCTTCTGTAACAACAGTGTCCTCATTACCAGGGAACAAGTTGTATGAACAAAACTGCATGTCTTGTCACGGTAAAAAAGGAAACTTAGGAGTCTCTGGAGCAACTGATTTAACCCAGTCGCAAAAAACTTTAGAGGAGAAAATTGCATTCATCAAGTCCGGTAGTGGAGATGGTATTATGATGTCTTATAGCAAAAAGAAAGGCGGTCCATTGAGTGACGAAGAAATAGATAAGGTTGCTAATTATATTGAGACTCTAGGACAATAGTTAATCTTCGAAAATCTTGTCGAAAACAACATAAGAAAATTCCGTTCCAGTATATTCAATTAATGGCTTACCATTTTTGTATTCGTAGAACATAGGGAATTGTTGGCCGACAATACTCATGATTGTGTATTGAGGAAGCCTTAAATATGGACCTTGAATTCCATTTTCTTTCATGAATTTTTCAATTTCAACTTCCTTAGCCCAAAAGACGTAGACTACTTTATCGGTTGAGGAACTAGAGAAACTTATTTTTTTGGCAAATTGCTGGCAGTGACTACAGCCTACACTTAAGAATGAAATTAGTAGAGTTTTATCTTTGCCAATGTTGGGGTACTTTTCTTGTAAAGCATTGTTAAATGGTGTCCAGTCAGAAACGCCAGCGTAATATGTTT
This sequence comes from uncultured Flavobacteriales bacterium, assembly GCA_913064955.1. Lineage (GTDB taxonomy): Bacteria > Bacteroidota > Bacteroidia > Flavobacteriales_D > Parvicellaceae > Parvicella. The sequence continues at coordinate 2,216 of CAJYBK010000290.1, read as the reverse complement.
CAGTTTTTATTTCAAACTGTTTCCAATTAAAAGACCCAAAGATAATATAGGTTGCAGATGCAATTGCAATAAGCGAAATTTGAAAGTATGGTTTAAGTAATGACTTTTGCTGGCTGAATGCTTTGTTAGAAAGAAAGGTTAGAATAATTAGGATTATGAGAAAAGTGAAATTGATATAAAATTGACCGAAGTAGAGAAAAGTATAATCTTGATAAAAGTTGCTATTAACACTAGTTATAAGGTTGATTAAATAAATAGTCGAGACAATAATGAAAAGTATACTTTGCGACTTAGAGAACTTCCCAAATAATGCAGTAATTGCACAACTGATTTCTAATAGAACTATTAGGTTGACTACAATTGGCGAAAGTGTCCAAGAGCCAATGATTCCAGTTTCCATCAATGCTATTTCGAAATTCTCAAAACCAACGATTAGTTTCAGTATTGCGGAGGTGATGAAAAATAAGAACAAGGAAATCCTTAGTGCTATTTCTTTAGTCGATATTTTATTTAATCTAGTCAATGAACCGCAAAGTAAATTAAAATTAGTTTTATAATTTTGTATCTTTCCCTAGAAATTTTAGTTATGCTCAATATTCGGCATTATAATTGAAATGAAAAAGATAAAATTTAAGATGTATTTATTAGTGAAAAATATTTTATTGGCTGCTTTTATGCTTAGTTCATTTGTTGTACTTGGTCAAAATGCAAGTAACAGTAAAGGAAAACAAGGGCCTTGGCTTACTTATCATGACGATGGTAAAACTGTAAGGTATAAAGGGCAGTTTAAAGATGATAAACCGGTAGGGAAGTTTGTTTACTATTATCGTTCGGGAGAGCCATCTATGGTTGTTGTTCACAACGAAGATGGCACATCTGATTGTAAGTCTTATCACTTGAATGGCAGTTTGATGTCATCAGGAAGTTATGTCAATAAGTTAAAAGAAGGTACCTGGTGGTATTTTAGCAATGAGAAAAATGTAATGAGTAAAGAGGTGTATGCTAACGGCTTATTACATGGGATGTGTTATGAGTATTTTCCTACACCTGCTAACGAGGAGTTGAAGGTTTTGAAAGAGACCAATTATGTCAAAGGTTTGGCTCAAGGTGTTTGGAAGTCTTATTATAAAGATGGTAAAATCCAAACCAAAGGTCATTACAAAGACGGCTTATCATCTGGTGAATGTATATGGTATTCTACTTCTGGTAAAGGAGTGGTTTTCGGTTATTATAAAGATGGACTAAAACATGGAAGATGGAGGAGTATTGATGGTGATGGAGAAGAGACTATTATTGTTTATCGAAAAAATGTTGAGTTAAAAGGTCGTACAGCTGAAATATTCTTGAAATCTTTACAGAAGAAATGAATTTCAAATTAGTATTTATATTGGTTTTAATAGGATTGTTATTTGGGTGTAAGAAGTCTAATAATCAAGCAGCGAAAATGTATTATACCTATTTTCCAACAGAGATTAATTCATGGGTTGAATATGAAGCGAGAAGTATTATTCATGTGGATGCGCTGGGGAGTGATACAACTTATTTTTACCTGAAAGAAATCATTACAGAAGAGTTTATTGATAATCAAGGACGAACTACTTATAGAGTTGAGCGATTTGAAAAGGATAGCCTTGATCAGGAGTATGAGTTGAAGGATGTTTGGTATAGTAATATTACTCAAACTACTGCGGAAAAAGTAGAAGAAAACGTTCGGTTTACAAAAATGATTTTCCCTGTTTCTGAAAATAAGACTTGGGATGGTAATGCAAATAACACCATTGGAAAATGGAGTTATCAGTATGATAGTTTGCATTTGCCTAGAACCTACAATTCTCTTGATTTTGATAGCACAGTGCTGGTAAGTCAGATAGATAATGTCAATCCATTTCAACGCCAACAAGCATATGAAGTTTATGCCAATTATGTGGGACTTGTTAGAAAAAGTTATATCAATATCGATAATGGAGACGGTGAAGAATTAGAATTAACCGTAATCAATTATGGTAAGTAGGAGATTACAAGCCAAATATTTTTCACTTTTAATTTGTTTCCTCTTCTTTTGTCTGTACTCGTTACAAGCGCAGCAAGATACTTTGTTTTATAAAATTAGTTTTAGTGATAAGTCTGCGTCTAATTATGACGTGCTTAATCCCTCTCAATTTCTTTCTGAAAGGGCTTTGATTAGAAGAGCAAATTATAGTATCCCAGTGACTGAA
>CAJYBK010000289.1 GCA_913064955.1 uncultured Flavobacteriales bacterium | reverse complement strand
CAACATTTCAACAACTATTTCCCATCTGTGGATATATTGATACCGTTACCGCCTAATACAATTGGTGTTTTCCCATCAGTAATAATGATTTTAGAATTTGACTTCATCGCATCTGCGCTCAATTCAATAGCTCTTAATTTGAGTAGTTGGTCAGTGATAGTAGAATTCTCCAGTTCTTGTCTCTGCTTTTCTGCTGTGGCATCAATTAAGATTCCTTCTGCTTCCATTCTTTGTTTCTCCAAGGCAAACTCCATGTCCATTCGCTGCATGTTAATTTCCAATTGTTTTTCCTTCATTCCTTTTTCCAGAACAAAATCCAAACGTTCTCTATCTGCCTTATTTTCAACCGTGGTACGTTTGGCTACCTCTTCTGCATTCAATCGTTCTTGAATTGTTTCAACTATGCCTGCTGGTAAGTGGAAATCTTTAAGAATAACACTTTCCATCACAATTCCTCTACCCGTAAGAATACTGTCCATGGCTATCATTAGTTCCATTTCGATTTGATTTCTCGCTGGTATCAGAGATTGAGCATCGAATTTTAAACCAATCTTTCTCAAGTTAGATTCAATGTAATCATCTATCAATAAGCTTTCGTAATAAGGACCATAGTTTTTATGAATATCAATGATTGAAGTTTTTTGCACATGGTAAAGAATAGTCACATCAGCATCTACGTATATGCCTTCTTTGGAGTGAAAATGAAACTCTTTATTGTGATTGATAGTTCTTGTCTCATATCTTACAACATGCCTCAACACTTTAGGTAAGAAATGATGTGCTCCAGGTTCTAATAAGTCCTTTTTGACTTTTCCTAATTTCACATCAACACCTACCTCACCAGGTCTAATAATGGTGCAACTTTGAATAATTAGTAGGGAACAAGCAATGGTAAGAAGTGTTGAAGTTTTCATAATGATTATGTTTTTAGTTTATACAAAAGGAAGACAGAAATCGTCTTTTTTTTCTTCCTCCCAAGAACAACAATCGTGCCGCGTTAACAAAAAATTAACATTTGAAAATTTACAAAACTCTCTTTCAAAGGTAGGTTTTAATAAGGTAAAGTATTCAATAATAGCGAAAAGGAGACTTAACTAAGGGGCACTATTAAGATGAAAAGCTTTAATTTTCATTATCCAAGCTAAACTCAACATCAAACGTACGAAACTTATATTTTGCACGGTGCTGGTAATTGTACAGAGCCAACTTACGTTTGAGAAGATTGTTTTAAATAAGTTCCTACTTGCCATTCTAACTTAATCAATAACAATAAAATTACTATTTCCACTATCACGTATATCCATCCCAATGTTGTGATTCTTGCGCCATGAAATAGTATTGTGCTTATAGATAAAATACAATAGAATGAATTCAAGGTAGCCATTAGTTTTAGTCCAAGTTTGCTGTATTTGTCTGGAGAAAAATAAAAGTATAAATCTAAAATAGAAAAAAGGATTGGAAAGGATGCTAGGAAGTAAAGCGCTGTTATATTTAATCCAATAAGATCCCGTAAATGAACCAAAACAACGCCTATCATAATTGCAGAAATAAGTGCTCCAATTCCATCTACAAGGAATAGTTGCTTTGGACGGTTTACGAATATGGAAGTCAATTTATTCATCCACAATTGTTTGAATTCATTGCATCTATGGTTTTGGATCTATAATACCTTTTATTACGTCACTCACTTCATCTGCTTTGAAATAGACCATGAGATGCCCTCCATTTTCAATCTCAATTGGGTTTTGTGCTTTTTTTAGCGGGAAAACTGTGTCTTTGGTACCATGTATTAATATTGGATTTAAATCGTTAGGAAGCGATTGTTTCCAACCTGCGAGATTCTTCACTGCCCAACGGAAATATTTATTTTCTAAATTACTAGTAGATTCTTGAAACATAGGTTTCATTTCATCCTTCAATCCTGTGTTTTTTCCCCACATCCAGAAGGTTCCTTTCATGGTAATCTTATGAACCCAAATATCCAGTCTTAATGTGCGTACTAGATGCAAACCATTGGAAAGACTTTCTTTGGAAGTAATGGAGGAAATTAGAATAACCTTTTTAGCAGGCAGAATACGTGCAATTTCCTGAACAATTACACCTCCGAAAGAATGGCCAATTAGGTAGAGTTCTTTCGATTCTCTTAATTCTGGGGTGATTAATCTTTCGGCATAACTATGAATACTTTCGCTTTTTAAAGGTGTAATCCATTCTAGTTTTACAATATTCGCTTGTGGCAAATTGAGTTTATCAAAAATCTTGGTATTACAACCAAAACCTGGCATTAAAGCAATGGTGAGCGAAGAGTGATTAGGATTCAATGTATAGTTTTGTTTTTTCAAACTTAAGCATAATTTCAATATATGGATTAGTTAAAAATGATTGTCAGGATCACTACAAGGGATTTTTAGGATTGAATGTGTCTAAATTTGATTTTAAGAATTTGCTTAGGAGTGATGACTCTTATATTACTTGAGACCATATCTCAAAAGGCGCAAGGCGTTGAGAACTACTACAAGTGTAGAGCCTTCATGAAAAACTACAGCAGGACCTATGGCGATGCTACCAAAAATGGTAAGCGGAACTAATATGGCTACCATACTCAAACTGATGAACAAGTTCTGTTTGATAATCAATTTTGATTTTCTACTCAAACCAATAGCGAAAGGAAGATTATCCAATTTATCTGCCATCAAAGCAACATCCGCTGTTTCTAGGGCTACATCTGATCCTGCTGCACCCATGGCAATGCCAACCGTACTTTTGGCCATGGCAGGGGCGTCATTAACTCCATCGCCAACCATTGCTACGTGACCTACTTCTAGTTTAAGCTGCTCAATAGCTTTTACTTTATCTTCAGGAAGCAGGCTGCCCATTGGATCGGTAATACCTATGTTCTTTGCGATGGCATCTGCGACTTTCTGATTGTCTCCGGTAAGCATGATCATCCTTTTGATACCTAACGCTTTTAAAGAGGCTAGGGTAGCAATGGCTTCAGGACGTGCTACGTCCATAACAGAGATTATTCCTAAAAAGGCATCATCTTGATGAATAATCATAGATGTATGTCCACCAGACTCCAGTTCCTTCATTTTAAGGTCGATTTCTTCTGGGACAGGCGCTCCGGTTAATTCTTCAAAAAGTCTTCGATTGCCCACATGCACAAGGCTTCCTTCCCAACTTGCTTGGATGCCCCTTGCTATTAATGCTTTTAAATTCTCTGCTTTTGGAAAATCTGTTATTCCCAGTTCTTTTTCACCTCCTTCCACGATAGCGGCAGCAAGCGGGTGATCGCTTAGCGCTTCCACTGCTACAGCCACTTTTAATAAATGTGTTTTATCGGTAGTGCCAAATGGAATAGCATGTGTAAGGGTAGGTCTACCTTCAGTAAGGGTACCTGTTTTGTCAAAAGCAATGGCGTTGATTCCTCCTAATTCTTCCAACGGTCGCCCACCTTTGATCAAGACCCCTTGACGAGCTGCTCTTGCTATACCAGCCAATACAGCGCTAGGCGTAGAAATGGCTAATGCACAAGGCGATGCTGCTATCAGTACTGACATGGCTCTGTAAAAACTCTCGTGAAAAGATTCATCTATAATCAGAAAGGCGAATAATAGCAATACTACAAAAATCAAAACTGCTGGAACATAGTATTTTTCAAATTTGTCGGTAAGATGCTGCGTGGGTGACTTCTGCGTTTCGGCTTCTTTTACCAAAGTA
>CAJYBK010000288.1 GCA_913064955.1 uncultured Flavobacteriales bacterium | reverse complement strand
TCCCTCGTTGCATTGAATGATATATTTTGTGCATCTTTATTTACACCTGCAGCAGTCGCTGTCCAGTTGGAACAATCCCAACTTAACATTTCTCCTATTGCCTGTATTGCTGTACTAAATTGTCCTCCATCTACATTGTTTCCCTACACGACGCCCTTCCGATCTTTGAAACTTAAATCTTGAATCTCGTTTAGTGGGTCTGCATCTGCATCATCTATATTTAATGTTACTGCTGTCCAGTTCGCTCCATCAAATTGTAAAACTTGATTTACAGTTGGAACTGTAGTTGTAAACTGTATTCCTGTTCCATTATCAATGATGATACTGTCCATCGTTGCATTGAAAGAAATATTTTGTGCATCTGTATTTACACCTGCAGCAGTCGCTGTCCAGTTGGAACCATCCCAACTTAACACTTCTCCTATTGCTGGCGCTACAGTGCTAAACTGAACTCCCAAGCCGTTTGTAATCCTTAAACTATCTCCGGTAATGTTAAAACTTAAATTTTGAATTTCATTGGTTGGATCAGCATCCGCATCGTCTATCCTTAAATCGATAACAACCGCAACTGAACTTTCATTGGTATAAGTATAAGTACTATCTCCATTATCAACCAGAGAAGTAATTGTTTCGGAAGCAGACAAATTTCCTTCCAAATTCCATACGGATCCATCAAAAGAATAAAAATCATTGTTGGCTACGTCCAAATACATATCCCCTACATTAACCCCTCCTGTGGGAGCTCCAGAACCAGTAGCCCATGTATTTCCATCAAAACCATTTACACCTGCGACTCCGTCTGTTCCATTACAGACATAATAACTACCATCGACTTCACCTGGATCTAGAACACTACTGTTATCATCATCTGTTCCATATTCCACAAAATTTCCACCACTTACACAATTCGCCCCAGGAGGCTCTGTAGTAGCCGTAATAATTGAATTAGCCCCATTTGTTCCCCCAGTTGCTGGCGCCTGAGCTTCCCATTGTCCAGAAACTCCATTAAATACTAAAACATCTCCTGCATTTACGGTACTATTAGAAACAGTAACTCCATTAATTCCTGAAGTACTTCCAGAAGCCAAAGCATATGGCACAGACACTAATTGAGTAGTTCCAAGGTTATTCCCGTTAACATTTATATTCACAAAATGATCAGCGGTTTCCCAAGCAATTGAATTCATTGCACCAGAACTTACAACACCTTCCCCTATTTTGAAGTAAAATAATCCATACTGGTTGGTTGTCACAGTATGCGACTCTTCATACATCAATGTTCCAGTTGCAGAACCTGAGAGAATCTGAACGTTCACACTTAAACTTTGACTGGCTAAAACATCACCACTAGCATCATGTGCAACGGCTTGGTAATTAATTTTTTGAGGTACGGATTGTGCTGAGATGCTAACAATACAAATTAGCGCAATAAAAAAACTTAATATTTTCTTCATAGGGATTCTTATTTGAATCCGCTAAGATAGAGTTTCAAAATATCAACAACAAATTGTTCAACATTGAATTTTAAACGTTTACCCTTTTTTCAATTACAATAAATCATTGGCTAAATTGGCTAATTCGGAACGTTCTCCTTTTTCCAATAAAACGTGCGCAAATAACTCCTCTCCTTTTAACCTATCAATCAGGTAAGACATTCCATTACTTTGATCGTCCAAATAAGGTGTATCAATTTGATGCACATCACCAGTAAAGATGATCTTTGTATTCTCCCCTGCTCTGGTGATAATGGTTTTCACTTCATGAGGTGTAAGATTTTGAGCTTCATCCACTATGAAGATAACATTGGACAAACTTCTACCTCTGATAAATGCCAAAGGTGTAATCTTCAACCTTCCTTCTTCTTCCAATTCCTGTATTTTCTTTGCTTTTTTTTCATTGACGCCAAATTGACTTTTTATAAAAGACAGGTTATCAAATAAAGGCTGCATATATGGGTTAATCTTATCCTCTGCACTTCCTGGAAGAAAACCTATATCTCTGTTACTTAAAGGAACTATAGGTCTAGCTAAGATAATTTGATGGTATTGATTATTTTGCTCCAGCGCACTTGCTAAAGCTAATAAAGTTTTACCTGTTCCCGCAACACCTTGGAGCGTCACCAACTTAATGTTTGGATTCATCAACGCATGCATCGCAAATGTTTGCTCCGCATTTTTCGGTTTAATTCCAAATATATACTGTTTCTCTACTCTCTCCAGCATTTGACTTATCGGATTATAGTATCCCAGAATAGAGTTTTTTGCATTTTTAAGAATGTAAAAACCATTGTCCACAACCTTGTCTTTAAGCACAGATAAATCAGAAGTTTTATTGTCTTTATATATTTCTTGAATAATATTTGGATCTGCGTCCTCGATAGTTATTTGACCTGAATAAAACGTATTCTCTTGTTTTATTTTCCCAGTCTCATAATCCTCCGCTTGTATATTTAGAGATTTAGCCTTAAGCCTTAGGTTGATATCCTTTGAAACTAAAATAACTTTTCGACCTGGCTCCTGTTCTTGCATTGTCAATGCCGCGTTTAGAATTTTATGGTCATTCTTATTGCGACCAAAAATCTTCTCAGCGTCTAACGCTGTATCATCATTTTGAAGAACAATTTTAAACTTACCTTTTTTATCTCCTCCATTTAGTGGGACCCAATCTAAAAGTGTTTGATTCTTGCTAAGTTTATCTAAAATTCTAATAAATTCTCGACAGGAGAAATTCTTGGTATCGTTTCCAATTTTGAAATTATCTAGTTCTTCCAATACGGTAATAGGAATAGCAACATCATGCTCTGCGAAACTGTTTATAGAATTATGATCATGTAAGATAACTGAAGTATCCAATACAAAAATCTTCTTGGAAGAGGTTTTAGATTTAGCCATAATGTTGTTTTTTCTTTAAAATTAAAAGAACAACAACCAAACCAAAACAATCTACGCTTTACTTTTCAAAGTGTAATTGTGCATTTCTTAGTCGATACCACTCAGATTTAGATTACCAATAGTCACTACAATCGGCTTATCTTTCACCTCTTTAATAGACCCTAAATACTGAAGGTGCAAATTATAAATATTCAATGTGGTATTCTTAGCTTTAATTTCACCAATACGCTGAACATCTGTTGAGATTATTTTCTGAAATGAAAAATCCTTCTTATAGGGGAAGATCATTTCATATGCTTCTGTATCCGCCTTCTCGTACAAAGCAAACTGAGGGTAAGTAGCAATATCATCTATGGAAACGAATTGAAGATTTTCCACACCCATCATATTATGCATGAACCAATCATTGGTATTTTGATCCAACAGACATCGATTTAGGCTATCCTTACTAAGCATTCTAGCACAGTTAATTATTCCTGGTCCAAAGTAATTATTATCAAATTGAAAAATAGTACCTGAAGATATGGTATACCTCAACGCTATTGGACCAATGGCCTTTCTTAGTTTTGGATAAAAATGGTAAGAATTGTAATACCTTAAAAAGAGTTCATAATTAACGGCTAGTGTCACTGCATGCAAAGGTGTATCTAGTATTTGAAAACCACCATCTCCTGTATGTATGAAGTCCTTTTCAATTTTTTCTTTATCTGCATATTTTTGAAATAAATATGAATTACTCTCAAGACAATTCTTGTGCACAGCATCCTGAATTAATTTAAATAGAAACGGTATAAGCGTTTGCTTTTTTAATTCATACTGTGAATATTGGAATATATCCATT
>CAJYBK010000287.1 GCA_913064955.1 uncultured Flavobacteriales bacterium | reverse complement strand
TTCTTCAAGGTAATGGATATTAGTCCCCCCCTGGATAAAATTAGCATCATTGAGAATTTCTTGATGCAGAGAAATATTGGTTTTGATCCCTTCAATAATGATTTCATCCAGGGCATTGCGCATTCTTGCCAGCGCGATTTCTCGGTTATCACCATAACTGATCAATTTACCGATCAAAGAATCATAATAAGGCGGAACGGTGTAACCGCTGTAAATATGGCTATCAATGCGAATACCAGGCCCGCCGGGTGGGTGGTAAATAGAAATCGTGCCGGGTGACGGGCGGAAATTTTTAGGATCTTCAGCATTGATGCGGCATTCAATGGCATGGCCGCGCAATTGAATATCCTGCTGGCGTAACTTGAGGGGTTCGCCATTGGCAATTTGTATTTGCGCTTTGACAATATCGATCCCAGAAATCATTTCCGTTACCGGATGTTCAACCTGGATGCGGGTATTCATTTCGATAAAATAAAACTGATCGTTTTCAAATAAAAATTCAAAAGCCACGTCGGGAGATGTGGCTTTTTTAATTCCCGAAAAACAGAGGCGGCTAAAAGTTGAAATCTGTTTATCTTTGGGGCACAAACAAACAACCATGAGCAAGGAAATCAGTAAGAGATATGCGGGAAGAGGCGTATCGGCAGGAAAAGAAGATGTGCATAACGCAATAAAGAATGTGGACAAAGGGCTTTTTCCGAAGGCTTTTTGTAAGATCGTTCCTGACTATTTAACGGGAGATGATGATTATTGTATCGTTATGCATGTTTAACTTTTCCAAAATACCTAAATCATGTGTGTAAAGAGTTAACTCTCCCTCAAAAAGTTCTTTATCGTTAACAAAGCCTTCAGCAAGAACCCTATTCAATGTGTCGTATTCTACAAAAGGTTTAAGCGATATTTTTTTTTCTTTTATTGTAGAGTCTATTTCCGTTTTACTAGGCTCTAACTTGTCGCTTGAACAAGAAGTCACCACAATTAAAAGTATAAAAATGGAGTATGTTAAAAGATGTTTTTTCATTTAGTTTATGAAGCACAACAGTTGTATAACAACACCTGTTGCTGTTATTCCCGTTATATCCGTACCAAATTTATTAAAAAATTCAATGGACTTATTAATAAAACAAAAAAGCCATCTCAACGAGATGGCTTTTAAACTATTATGATAAAACTTTTCTTCGCTTATAATAAATCTTGAACGTCTAACATTCCTACTACTTTTCCTTCTTCCAAAACAACCAACTCGTCCACTTTCTCTGAAGAGAATTTTTGTTGTGCGTGGAATAATAGAGCAGAACTTTCAATGCTATGAGGCATGCTTAATTCTAATTCTCCAATTTTTTTGGAAATTGCATCAGCACCATCCGTTTCAACTAATCTTCTCAAGTCTCCATCAGTAAATATTCCTAATGGTTCATTTGTGCTGCTGATAATTGTAACAGCTCCAAAACCTCCTGCAGTCATCTTGATCAAGCAATCAGCAATAGTTGTATTCGTAGTGACAACAGGATTCTTATCTGCCATTGCTTCACCAACTGTTACAGTCATTAATTTAGTATCTGCTTCAAATTGTTTGGTTCCAACCGCTGTGAAATTATTCTCAGTTAAGTTTTTCATTACTTTCCATGGGACAGTTACAGTATGAACTCCAGCATTGATAGCATTTCTTACATGCTCACTATGTCTTACAGAAGAGAACATGATTTTTGTATTGTAGCCGTAGTAATTTACTGCTTCTACACATTGTTCAATCAAAGCAATTGCATCATGACCTTCATCTTGCAATCTTCCAACCAATGGGCAAACATAAGTAGCGCCTGCTTGCATAGCCATATACGCTTGTTGCAAAGTGTATACTAAGTGAATGTTTACCAAGAATCCTTCGTCTGTCAATTTCTTACAAGCTTTCACACCTTCCATAGAAATTGGAATTTTATAAACAGTTTTCTTTCTGTCTAATCCCAAAGCTTCTTGTCTATATGCTTCTGCCACAATTTCTTCAGCATTTGAACCTAGTGCTTCGATTTGAAGTACAGGAACAATTTTAGATAACTCTACTATAGCCCCATCTACGTCTGTGATTCCATGACGAGCCATGAAGGTTGGAGTAGTAGTAAGCCCAGTAATGAACCCAAGTTGCATTACATCCTTAATCTCGTTTATATCTGCTGAATCTAAGTATAATTCCATTTTTTATTGTCTAAATATTTTTGCAAATGTACCAAAATCTTAGATAAGTTATTTTAATCTACATTTTTTATTAGAAAAGTTTGAAATTTACTTACGAATCAACTTTTGGATCTAATTTCACATGGGGTCATTATTGACTGTTTATTCGAAGTCGGTGCTCAATATTTTAAATTGAGTTCTTCTGTTTCGTTGATGTGCTTTTTCTTTTTCTTCATTGGTGGCCATTTGGTTAATTGCATCGCAAGTTAGGCCTTCAATTGGCACATTTTCACCATAACCAACAGGCACTAATCTTCCTTTGTTAATTCCTTTATTTACCAAATACGCAACACACGAATTCGCTCTACCTTGACTTAATTTTAAGTTGTATGTTCCAGATCCTCTACAATCTGTATGTGCTTGTAATTCGACAATCCAATTAGGGTTTTCTATCATCATATCATAAAGAAAATCAAGCGAGTCTTTTGAATCAATTTCATTTGTAATGACTTGCAATAAAGTATCATCATAGTCATACCTTACTTCAGGAAGGTCTATGGCTACATCTTTGGGGTACAGCATAAACTCTTCAATAAACTTTTTACTTTCTTCTAAGCCAACTGTCGTTATTTTAGAACTGGCATTAACATATTTTGGGGCCTCTGCCTTAAATTGGTAATTCAAGTCAGAATTGACATACCTTTTTTTGTCGTTCACATCCTCAAAGGAGAACATTCCTTGATTATCTGTCGTTACTGTGTAGATTTCATTAGCTGATGAAGTCATAGTGATTGTAGCATTTGGTATTACTTTTCCATTGGTAGCGTCTTTTACAATACAATCTACCGAGATGATCATAGGCATTAAATTGAAAGAGTATAAATCATCCAATCCTTTGCCTTCTTTTCTATTGCTGCTCAAGAATCCTCTGTTCTCTTTCTCCAACACGATGCCAAAATCATCTCTTTCAGAATTTAAAGGAAATTGCAAATTGCTAGGCGTAGACCATGAGACTCCATCTTCGCTTTCTGAACGAAATAAGTCAAGTCCTCCCAAGCCTACATGTCCGTTGGAGGAAAAATACAGTTGATCAGATTCATCAAAGTATGGGAACACTTCATCTCCTGCCGTATTAATTGTTTTTCCTAAATTTTGAGGTTCACTCCATGTTTTGGTTCTTTTGTCATATTCGCTTCTCCATAAATCTTTTCCACCATAACCACCAGGTAAATCTGATGAAAATATCAATACATTTTCTCTACTGTTGATTGCAGGGTGGCCTACACTTAGAGAATCTCCACCCTCTGGTTTCATAGGGATTAGGGTAGCGGTGCTCCATCTAGTTCCTGTCTTTTTTGCATAATAAATATCACAACCAATATTTTTCTTGGCAATGACGTTGCATCGTGTAAAGTAAAGTGCATCTTTTTTCTTGTTCATGATTGGAGTTCCTTCATTATGAGGAGTGTTAATTTCCTTTGGTAGTAATTGCGGTTCTCCCCATTTGCCTTTGGCATCTCTTGTGGTTGTCCATATGTCAGAAAATGACTGACCCGTTCTAGCGTCTATGTTGGAACCATCTGAA
>CAJYBK010000286.1 GCA_913064955.1 uncultured Flavobacteriales bacterium | reverse complement strand
TAAGGCGATTCTTTGTCCTATGGTATTTTCATAGTAGAGTATGCATGAGAAGCTTATACTTTACCTGGGTTCATTTTTCTTAATCCATCAACAAATAGTCTCATTCCTTCAGTATATATAGTGTTTGCTGTTTGAGAAGGGATAATTATTTTTTGAATATAAATCTCTATGAATTCATTCATTAGGTTATAAACCAAATCTTTCTCAATTGCTTTCTTAGAGAATTTTGTCATAAACAATTCCATTCTTTCTTTTGAAGCAAAAGGTGATTTAGCATAATATTTTGCTGCGAATTTTTTGAAATCTCCTTTGAATTTCTTGTGAATCAAAGTCAATGTTTCAGGATGAAATTCTTTATCTACGTCATTGTAGAACATTTCCAGCATTGAAGAAAGCAAGTCTTCATCAATTCCTTTATTGAAATCTTTATAATAATCATCAAGACCTTCAAGAATATGAGCTTTTGCAGAATCAATTGCTGCTTGGTCACCAGATTCTAATGCTCCTTTCATGTCACTTCTAAATCCAAAGTTACCCATAACAAACCCAAATACTTCTGGTCCTTGAAAAACAGCTTCGCCAAAATATGTTTGAGGAATTACGAACTTGGCATTAGACTTATAGAAATCTTCAATCAATCCAAGAGCGCCACCATATTTGGCTTGTCTCTCTCTGTTGCCATTTGCCCATTTAGTAAAATCGTTCTCAATTGTTTTCTTCTTATCGTAAACATTGTTTTTTACCAATTGGTGAGATTGACCTAGGAAATATTTCCAGTAATTAGCAACACCTGCATGCTTAGATGCGTATTGCAATCTTACATCAGGATCAGCATCCATTCCGATGTCCATCATATCCAATTTCATTCTTCTAATCTTAACTCTTGCAGGCTGCTCAACGTTTACCGCTTCTTCAACTCCGTATGATGTTAAATATCTATCAGTACTTCCAGGGTAACCCATGATCATCGCATAGTCATTTTCTTGAACACCCGCCATAGAAACTGGTAAGTGATGTTTAGGCTTGTATGGCACATTGTCTACAGAGTATTCAGCAGGCTTGTTATCCTTGTTAGCATAAACTCTAAACATAGAGAAATCTCCTGTGTGTCTTGGCCACATCCAGTTATCAGTGTCTCCACCAAATTTACCAACGCTTTCAGGAGGAGTTCCTACTAGTCGTACATCTTTAAAGATGTTGTATTTAAACATATAATACTCGTTGTCATAGTAGAATCCTTTAATTTGAACTTCAAACTCATCACCTTCTTCTTTTTTGATTTTAGCAATGTTTTTTTGTACTAAAGCATCTCTTTCGTTTTGCTTCATATTGTCAGTAACTCCTTCCAATACTCTATCAGTAACATCGTCCATTCTTTCTAGGAACCAAACTGTAAAGTTTGCTTTTCTCTCATCAGCTTTCGTTTTAGCCCAGAAACCATTTGTTAAAATGTTGTCTTCTGGAGTACTTAAAGATTGAATCGAACCATAACCACAGTGGTGATTGGTCAACATTAATCCTTGAGATGAAATAATCTCACCCGTACAAAACCTTCCGTCCAGTGCTACAATGGCATCTTTCAAAGAAGCATTATTTACAGAGTAAATTTCTTCTGCCGTTAGTTGTAAACCATGCTTTTGCATATCTACGTGATTTAACCTCTTAATTAAAAGTGGTAACCACATCCCTTCATCAGCTCTTACTTGAAGATTTCCAAGTGTAAAAACTGCCAACAATAATATTCCTATTTTTTTCATCATTTGATCATTATAATTCTTGCAACAAACTTACTTAATGGAAGAATTTTTCGTTATTAATTTTTAATGGGTGGCGAAGATAATGATTTAAACGGAAATTTTTAAATCATGACTCATTAAATCACCTTGATTTCCGCTAGATTAATCCAACCAATTTTATCTTCATTAAATGCAATTTTGCACCATTCATCGGTAATGTCAAGGATTTTGACTTTTGTTCCTTCGTGCAAAACAAAGGCAGTGCTCGCTACCTCAGAAGGCTCGTTTTTTATATCTACGCTAGGCGTAAATACTATCGCGTAATCTTTAGATTCTAAATATTGGCCTTGAACGAAGGCGAAAATCACAAAAACCAGACATATAGTCCAAGAGGCAACGCCTAAATAAAGCCCGATTTTTTTAATGAGTTTGTTTTTTAATAAAAGATATCCAAGTAAAAATAATGCTCCTAGAAAACTTAGTATAACTGACCACGATGACCAGTGGTCTGCAGTATTGCCTATGTTATGGCTCAGCCATGAAGCAAATCCTCCATTGGAATTTGTTTTGATTTTGTCCACTACTTTTTGATTGGCCAATTTTAGATTATGTTCTAAGTCTAAATTTCCAGGATGCAATTTAAGTCCTTTTTCAAAGTAATAAACAGCGTTGGGAATATCGCCTAGTTTGTAAGCAGCTGTTCCCATATTTTGAAATAACTCAGCACTATAGAATCCTTGCTCTTCGATATCTTCATATATAGAGAAAGCGGTATCGTAAGATTCGTTAACGTATGCTTCATTTCCTTTTTCAAACAGTTTATTTTCGCTCTGTGACCAACTAAGTCCAATGCTTAGCATAAAAATCACGAATGATGTAGTAATTTTATTTAGCATTTTTCTCAATATTTTGAATGATTGATTTAGTCTTGTCCATAGTCTGCTGCGCACCTAAATGTGTAATCGGAGCAAATCTTGCCATCTCGCATTCATCTAGAATGGTCAAAAATTGTGTTGTCAAATCGTTGGAGATTTCGTGTTTTTCTAAAGTAAGTTTTATGTTTTCTTTAGTAAGGGATGAGGTTGGTACCGTGAATTTGTTGGATAGATATTGAAGCATTCCTTTGTATAAAGATTCGTAGAATCCAAGGTCATCTTTAGATTTTAAACAAGCATCGGCTTCTGCCAAAGTTTTGAATGCTTTTTTAGATGCATTTTTCTTATCGAAAACGGAGGCGTCCTTTTCTTTAGGCTTTAATCCTATCAGGAAAAATGCGCTTAATATTAATACAGGAGGAAGACAAAGTCCTGCCCAAAATGATGTCGATTTGAAAAAGTAAGTTCCACTTTTCTCCAATTTGGTTTTAGTATTGATATGTCTAATTTCATTATTAAGCACTTCTACTTCTTCCTTATTACTATTGTAATTGTTGGTAGAGGCTACGGATTCTCCATCGCCCTTTTCCACTTCAATCACTTGAGCTGGGTAGGTCAATGTTTTATACGATTTGGAATTTAAGTCAAAATAAGAATATTGAAATTCGGGAATTTCATATGTGCCGTGGTGTCTAGGAATCACCAAGTAACTAAAGTCTTTAGACCCAGATGTTCCAGAAGTAGATGTCTTTATATTGTCTTGAATTTCTGCATCAAATACTTCAAAGTCTGTAGGAAACGATAAGGCCGGAGCATTCATTTTTTTGATGTTTCCTTCTCCTTTTATTTTTATCTTAATATCTAATGCTTCACCACTTTTAAGTTGGTTTGTGGAGTAACTCATCTCCAATTTGTAGTTCTTTCCTACTTGGTTATCAAAACTTGTAGGTGCACCATTGGGAAGTGGCTTTACTTTAAATGTTTGACTATTGCTCTTGATAGTTTCTTTAGTTCCTTGTGAGAAAAAACCTCCTCCAATGTTTAGGTCTACTGAAATTGATGGTATTTCAACTTCACCTGTTTTTTGTGCAAATACGATTTCTTTTTTCAATGGAATCTAAAAACGCTTTTAAATAGTGGTGGTATCGGACTTTTAATTCTTTTTTGGGTTGTTATTCTAATCTTAG
>CAJYBK010000285.1 GCA_913064955.1 uncultured Flavobacteriales bacterium | reverse complement strand
AGAAATCAAATCCCTACATCGGCATTTACGGTTTCACAGGTTATAATAGCGTCAGCAAAATGGAAGATGTAAACTTTCGTGAACACGAAAACAATCTTGATATACCTGATTTCAGTTATGGGTTTTATAGATTTACTTTAGTTTTTCATCATCATACTAACACCCTGAAAATTTATGAATGTCTACCGGAACAAACTAATACAGAACTAAAGGAAATAGTTTCACTATTACAAAAAAATAGTTCTACCACATTTTCTTTTGAATCACTCGGTGAAGAATCTTGCAACGGTACGAAAGAACAATTCCTTGATATTGTCAAAAAAGCAAAACAACATTCTCAACTTGGTGATACCTTCCAAATGGTGCTTTCTAGACAGTTCAAACAAAGTTTTGCGGGCGATGACTTCAATGTATATCGCTCATTAAGATCATTAAACCCTTCTCCATATTTGTTTTATGCAGACTTTGGTGATTTCAAACTTATTGGGTCTTCTCCAGAGGCACAAATTGTTATCAGTGATAATACAGCAGAAATTCATCCAATTGCTGGAACATTCAAAAGAACAGGAGATGAATCTTTCGACAAAAAAGAAATTGAAAGACTAAAAGTTGACAAAAAAGAAAACGCAGAACATGTCATGTTGGTGGACTTAGCAAGAAACGATCTGAGCAGACATTGCAATAACGTGCAAATTAAGAAATACAAAGAAGTACAAAATTTCAGCCACGTGATTCACCTTGTATCGATTGTTGAAGGCTGTAAATTGCCTCAATCAAGTTCTCTTGACATCTTCTCTGACACCTTCCCTGCTGGAACCTTAAGTGGCGCGCCAAAAATTAAAGCAATGAATTTAATTAATCAATATGAAAGTACTGATAGAAGTTTTTATGGCGGGGCAATTGGATCCTTCTCTTTCAATGGAGACATCAATCATGCTATCATAATTAGAAGCTTTTGTTCAAAAGATAATCAACTACATTACCAAGCAGGTGCCGGAGTTGTTATAAATTCGCAACCAGAAAATGAATTAATGGAGGTGAATAATAAATTAGGAGCGTTGAGAAAAGCGATAGCTCAAGCAACTCAAATTCACCAAAAATCATTTGCATTATGAAAACTGTAGTAATAGATAATTTTGACTCATTCACCTATAACTTGGTTCATTACATTGAAGAAATCTGTAATGAAAGACCTACAGTGCTGCGCAATAATGCATTTCAAATAGAAGATTTATCCATTTACGATTGTATAGTACTTTCACCAGGGCCAGGATTGCCCAAAGATGCAGGTTTATTATTGGAAGTTATCAAACATTACAACCAATCAAAAGTGATTTTGGGAGTTTGTTTAGGCCATCAAGCCATCTGTGAGTTTTTTGGTGGTCAATTATACAACTTGGATAAAGTGTATCATGGTATTGATACTCCTATGAGGGTTATTTCTGACAAAGTTCTTTACGGAGAACTTCAAAACTTAACCATTGGCAGATATCATTCATGGGCCGTTTCTAAAAACCAATTTCCAAAGGAATTAGAAATTACTGGAGAAGACGAAACTGGGATAATCATGAGCGCAAAACACAAAACACTTCCGATTCATAGCATTCAGTATCACCCTGAATCAGTACTTACCCCAGAAGGTAAAACATTGCTTTCTAATTTCTTTAGCCACTATAACAGCTGGCGAAAATAACGAACACACACTCGCACTAAAGTGCTGATTTAATATCAATTAAGTTAAATCACTTAAACTTTCAAAACGAAAGTTTACCACCTTTTATTATTTAATTTTCACCAAATAATCATGAAAAATATACTAGAACGTTTACAACAATTTGATACACTTACCCGGGAGGAATCTTATGAAATTATTCAAAAGATGAGCAAAGGAGAATACAACAACTCAGAAATTTCAGCATTTCTTTTTGCCTTCAACTTACGAGATATTCAAGTGGAAGAAATATTAGGGTTTCGAGACGCCTTGCTTTCATTAGCCATCAAGTTTAATACAGATTTTGAAACAACCGATCTTTGCGGAACAGGAGGTGACCAAAAAGACACATTCAACATATCTACTTTAGCTTCCTTTATAGTTGCGGGAAGCGGAATTAAAGTTACAAAACATGGCAACTACGGAGTGTCCTCTTTTTGCGGATCTTCCAACATCCTTGAAAGTTTCGGATATCAATTCACCTCCAATGAAACCATTCTGAACAAGCAATTGGAGCAATCAAATATTTGCTTTCTCCATGCTCCAGTCTTCCACCCTGCAATGAAGAATGTGGCACCCATCAGAAAAGAACTAGGCGTAAAAACTTTCTTTAACCTTCTTGGCCCGATAGTTAATCCAGCACAACCAAAACATCAGTTAATTGGAGTTTTCAGCCCAAAGGTTCAGCGACTATATCAATATATCCATCAACAATCTGACAAGTCCATCTCGATCGTTCATAGCATGGATGGTTATGATGAAATCTCTTTGACTTCACCTTTCAAACTGATTAACAAAAATGGAGAACGACTTTTAAACCCTGATGACTTAAATATGAACACTATACAACAATCAGAATTAACAGGAGGTAAAAACATCAACGATGCTAAATCCATTTTCCATAACATACTTAGCAACAAAGGAACAATAGCCCAAAACAATGCTGTGCTCGCCAATGCTGGAGCAGCTATTGCCAATTATAAAAATATAACTCTGCTTGACGGAATTGAAATCGCTAAAACATCACTGAAAAGCGGCAAAGCACTTTCTTCATTCAACACTTTAATTCAAAAATACTAGACCAATGAAAACACTAACTAACGTACTTCAAGAAATTAAGAGTTTCAAAATAGAGGAAGTCAATCAAAACAAAACAATCAATCCTATAGCAAAACTAGAGCAAAGTAAATACTTTGACTCCCCTACACTATCTTTGGCTCATTACATCAAAAGAGACGATAAATCTGGTATTATTGCTGAATTTAAAAGAAAATCCCCTTCTAAACAAAACATCAATATATATGCATCTCCAGAGGAAGTAACTATAGGATATATGCAAGCAGGAGCATCTGCACTTTCTGTGCTTACAGATAGTAATTTCTTTGGAGGAAGCAACCAAGACTTAACAACAGCTAGAGATTTCAACTACTGTCCAATTCTTAGAAAAGATTTTACAATAGATGAATATCAAATTTATGAAGCCAAAAGCATCGGAGCAGATGCCATCTTATTGATTGCTGAGATACTTACTACAGAAGAAGTTAAAACATTAACATCAACTGCTCATTCACTGGGTATGGAAGTTCTTTTGGAACTACACAATGAAGATCAACTTTCCAAATATAATTCTGACATTGATTTGATTGGCATCAATAATCGCGATTTAAGAACCTTTGAAGTAAATTTTCAAAAGAGTATTAACCTCATTGGTAAATTACCCTCAGAGAAGATTAAAATAGCAGAGAGTGGCATCAATTCGATAGAAAGCATCCACACCTTGAAAGAAAGTGGTTTTGATGGATTTTTGATTGGAGAGTTATTTATGAAACATGCTAAACCTGAATTAGCTTGCAGGGATTTTATAAAAACAAGTAATCTTATCCAACATGTCTAAAACACTAAAAATAAAAGTATGTGGCATCACTGATTCACATCAGGCAGCAGAACTTCATACTATGGGTGTAGATTACATCGGAATGATTTTTCATCCTAACTCACCAAGACATATTGAAAGTCCTTCTACATCAGAAAATGGAGTCTTAGTTTCGGTTGACCAACCCCTTGAGTCGATAAAGCAACTAGCTATG
>CAJYBK010000284.1 GCA_913064955.1 uncultured Flavobacteriales bacterium | reverse complement strand
CCCTTCGGCCACAGATGGAAATGGTGTTTCATTTTCTAAATCAGTGAATGTACCTGCAGCATCAGCTGGTGTGAGAACGATTGTTGGTGGCTCATTTTCTTTGGACGGGTATACGATTGATTTAACTGGTTCAAGCGGAAATTCATTTAATACAATTTTGACGAGTATTGATTGTAAGGTAGATCCGAATTATCCTAATCCAGTTACTGTTTCTAATCAGGATACCATTTTTATTTCCAACTCTTTGAAGTCATTGAAAATTGATAGAACAGAAGGGTATTTTGGAAACCATACGGTTAGTACAGGATGGGAAGAGACTGCATTTGATGGATTGGATATGTTTTCAACTGGAAATTTTAGTTTTGAAAATATTACAACCAATTTGCGCATAGAAAATGGAATTGGTGTAGATGCTTTATTGGAAGTAGTTGGGGTGACAGCCGGAAATCAATCAAATACTGTTGCTTTAAATCATTCTTTGGTGGGAACTACCCAACAGCTAAATAGAGCGTATGAAAGCAATAACACCTTTGTGCCTGCTGTTCTTACCTTTTTATTGGATGACAACAACTCCAATATTTCCAATATGCTAACCTTGATGCCTGATAAATTAGGATATAATTTTAACGTAGAAATTAATCCGCTGGGTAATATTAGTGGTTACAACGATTTTTTGGATAGGAGGTCTCCATTGAAATTGACTTTAGATGCATCCATGCCGTTAAGTTTGATCGCTTCTAATTTAACATTAGTAGATACCATTTCAATTCAGATTTCGGATACTTCAATGTTGAATAGTATGAACTTAATGATTGATATGGAAAATGGCTTCCCAATTGCTGCTAATGTTTCAATGGCAGTGCTAGATCAAAATGACAAAATAATAAGTTATATATTTTCGCCTGATGCAATAGAATCAGGAACTGTTGGGGTAGATGGGAAGGTTAATGCTCCTAGTGTTTCTTTTCATGAATTGGAGATAAACGGTAAGGACATGGAAAGGATAAAAACATATGGTAAAGTAATTCTGACGGTTACTTTCAATTCAGATCCTTCCACTCACACGAAATTGTATGATTATTATAAATTAAAATATAATATCAAGGCCAATGCCAACGTTACCATATCCATTAAATGAAGTTAGTTACTCTCATATTGTTTCTTCTATCGCTGAATTTATTGTTCGCCCAAAATTTGCACAATGATGTTAAATATTTTGACGATGAAAAAGTGGCGTCTGTACAATTTAATTCATTTGGACATTATGGATCCACTGTGATGGACTTGCACACAAGTAGGATGTTTTATCAGGGAGGGTTTTTTGATGAGAACTTAAAGAAAGAGAGTTTGAATAGGTTGTCAGACTTAAATTACTTTGGAGGTGAGTATGGATTTCAAATGACTTATAGTAATCCACTAAGTACGTTATTTGATGATGCAGGATTTTATGCCACATATGAATTAGCGGGTAGTGCTGGAATTTCATTTTCTGATGATTTGTTTAAATTAATTTTTCAAGGTAATTCAGGTTTTGTTGGTGATACGGCTAACATGGGTCCAATGGAAATCTCTAGTTTTAGTTATAAGAAATTTGGTTTTGGTTTAAATCAAGATGATAGAATTAAAATGGGTGTTGGCCTAATGAGTTTTGATTCTTGGCAAAGGGCGAGTTTGAAAACTGGATATATGGCGGTAGACGACAACATTGATTCGTTAACGGTTGGCTTAGATGGTCGATTTAGAAATGGATTGAACAACGGAAATCCAGTAGGTTATGGATTTGGTTTTGACTTCGAAGTTATTTTTCCGTTGGGTGGTAAAAACGATACTTTGGATCAAACTAAATTAGTGGCAGGAATTAAAAATTTGGGGCTATTTTTCTCTAATAAAGGTATGACTACCTATGATTTAGACACTAATTATAGTTTTAGTGGGTTTAATATTTCTTCGATTTCAGATTTTCAGTCATCAATTATTGGTACAGAAGCTTTGCAAGATTCTTTGGTGCCTCAAGGTGTGGAAGATCGTATCGTTGATTTAATGCCTTTTGAATTATATTTTTATTCTCCATCTAGACCTGATGGCAAAAAACTTCAGTTAGTATACGGTTTTAGATATAGATATGGTGCCGCAGCAATGCCGCAAGTGTACCTTGGTGGAGATTGGAGACCCAATGCAAAAACCATTTTTTCAAACTATATCCATTTCGGAGGATATGCAATGATTCAATGGGGGATGTCTTTAAAAAAGTCCATGGGTAGATTTAAAATTGGATTATCATCGAATAATCTTCATGGGTTCTTTACCAAAGAAGCCTATAGTCAGTCACTTGGTTTAACAATGAGTTATGTTATTAAATAAGGTATGCTTTATATGGATTCTTTGCTTTTTGACTGTTGCGCAGGTCAACGGGCAGTTAGATTCTGTAAGAATTGAAATTTATGGAACTAAAGAAATTGAGGCATTCAATGATTTAACAATAAGTAATGACACCATTTTCGCTGTGGGCTATAGTACGTTTTGTAGTTCTTCAGACATGATGATTGCGTTATATGATACTAGTTTAAATTTGCTTTATAAGTATAACATAGGGGAGTCGTACGCTATAGAAAGCCTTGATGCAGTTACTTCGCAAGATGATACGGTTTATTTTGCAGGAAGTACTAATAATACAATAAATCAGGGGTATGATATTGTTTTTGGGACCTTAAATAGGAGAGGGGAGATATCTAATTCAAGGTTGTTAAACCTTGATGATTGGGTTTTTTGTGAAGCCATTTCTAGTACTATTGATGGAGGATTCGTTGGTGTTGGTAAGGTGCTTACGAGTGATAGTTTATGGAATGGGTTGGTTTTTAAAGTAGATAAAAACCTTACTGTTGAATGGAGTAAGAGTTTGGGCGGCTATGAAGATGATATCTTACATGATTTAGTTATGTTTGATGACAGTACAATAGTGGTTTGTGGTGAGACACGAAGTTCTGGCGCGGGGGAGAAAGATCTATGGATTTATAGTTGTTTGTTAGATGGTAGCTTCCTTTGGGAAAGGTCAATCGGAGAACTGAATGATGATTGGGCTAACAGTGTTATTAAAACTAATGATGGCGGACTTGCTTTTTACGGCACGACAGCTAGTTATACTTCTACATCTGAGGATACTTATTTAGTTAAAACAGATTCCGCTGGAAATTTTATTTGGTCCAATTTACATCAGGTGCAAACACCGGATAATATTTATTCGGACAATGGTTTTGATTTGGTACAAATAGATAACAATGACTTTATTGTGTTCAGTGTGCTTCAGAGTTTTGGTGTGCCTGGGGTTGAAAATATTTCTATGATGAGAACCAATGATGCAGGTGATTGGCAAGAAGATGAGTTTTTCGGTGGTCCAAAAGCTGATGTTGTTAAGCGATGTTTTTCATTAAGCGATAGTATGATATATTTTTGCGGTTCTTCTGCGTCTTATGGGGAGGGAAAAGTCGATGCTTTGATAGGTGTCTTGCCTTATATACCAACATTTAAAACCAACTATTCAGCCAACTTAATGGCAGGTAATTATTATGTTAATATTGAAGAGAATTCAAAATTCAATTATAGTATTTACCCGAATCCATTTAGTATTAATCTTCAAATTCAATTTGAAGAAGAAGGAGTATTATCTGCTATTAGTTTAATTTCCATAACAGGAAAAGTCGTTCAGAGGTTCCCAAACAACTTATACACCTTGCAAGTTGATGAGTCATTGTCTGAAGGAAGCTATTTGTTGACGTTTAAATGGACCAACATAGCTTATAGTA
>CAJYBK010000283.1 GCA_913064955.1 uncultured Flavobacteriales bacterium | reverse complement strand
CACCAATGGTTAACTCAACAGCTTGTGTTAATTCGTCAGTTGAAACATTGTGTGACCTCAACTTTCCCAAATTACTTATCACAGAGGTTCCTCTTACCAAACCTAACTTTAACCAACTGAATGGTGGAAATTTACTTACAATGGACATTGGCTTGGCCATTAGTAACGACATCTGCATCCCATGTTTTGTGGCGTATATTTTAGGGATAACCTCACCAAACAACAAGAGCAAAAAGGTTATTCCTATTACGTCAATTAAGAATTTAGAAACACCTGAAAACGGGAAATCCATATATGAAAGATAAGTTGACACTAATATTATGGAAACATTGACAAAATTATTTGCAATTAATATTGTAGCCAGTAACTTCTTCGGTGTTTCCAGTAGTTTTAGCACTCGCGAGGCAGAAATAGATTCCTCTTTTTTCAAACGTTCTTGCTCTGCCGTTCCAATAGAGAAATAGGCTATTTCTGAACCTGACATTAACGCAGACAATAACAACAAAAGCACCATAATGCCTATTGCTAGCCCTATATTAAAGGAAAAAGGATTTAAAATATCAAGTAATGCCCAATGGGGCGTAATCTGGACTGTTTCCAATTTGACAGTTATTAATTAAACTTATTAAAATGGTAAATCATCATCATCGTTTTTCTCTCCTGTAAATTCATTAACAGAAGGCTTTGGTGCCGAGTTAGGTGCACTTGCTGCTCCAGGGTTACTATTTGAACCATCTTGTCTTCCAAGAAGCACTAAATTATCTCCTAAAACTTCAGTGATGTACTTAGTGACACCATCTTGATCCTGATAAGATCTACTTTTCAATTTACCTTCGATGTAAATTTTATCACCCTTCTTTGCATACTTTTCTGCAATTTCTGCCAAACCTCTCCAAAGAACGATATTATGCCAATCTGTATTGGTAATTAATTCTCCTGTATTTTTATCTTTATACGAGTCAGATGTAGCTAGAGAAAAGTTTGCAACTACTGCCCCACTTTCTAAATGTCTAACTTCAGGATCCTTTCCTAAATTACCTACTAAAATAACTTTATTTACACTTCTTGCCATGCTTACTTAATTGTTAATCAAAAGTATTAATTTTTATTTATACTTTCTATATAATTCACCATCAATTTTGGCAAAGCAAAATTCTCCAAGTCTTCTAGTGTCGTTACGATAAATTCTGATTTCAATCCTTTAAGTGTCGTCAAATCCACCGTAAAGAAATCTGCAAAAATTCGCTGATGTGTTAATATATGCTTTAAAGTTATTCCCTTAGTTAATCCAAATTCCTGATTAAGACCAGTTAACTTTTTAAGTTCATTTTGAATTTCTTGCGATTCTCCTTCCACTAGAGGAAACTGGTGTAAGCCTTCCCAAATGTCCTTGCCATGACGCTTATGAATTATAATTTTATCTTCAAATTTTAGATGAAAATAATTGAATTTCCTCTCTTTAACTTTTACCTTTTTAGACTTGACTGGTAATAACTCTACGCTAGCGGAAAACGCAGATTGACAGGATGAGTTAATTGGGCAATTAATACAATCAGGTTTTTTGGGAGTACAAATCAATGCACCAAGTTCCATCATTCCTTGATTATGATCCCCAGGGTTTATTTTAGGAACCAGTTCATTGGCCAATTCGCTAAATATTTTTTTTCCTTCAGTACTATCAATTGGAATTGCTTCGTTAAAGTATCGCGCCAAAACTCTATAAACATTTCCATCAACCACAGCAACAGATTCGTTGCAAGCAATGGAAGCTATTGCAGCAGCAGTATACTCACCTACTCCTTTTAACTTTTTTAAATCCTTAAAGTTATTAGGGAAAATGCCTTTAAACTCGGTCATCACTTGATTGGCGGCAAAGTGCATGTTTCGACCACGAGAATAATACCCTAATCCTTGCCAAAGCAATAAAATATCAGAAATTTGAGCATTCGCAAAGGATTTAACATTGGGATAAGCAGCAAAGAATTTTTCGTAATAAGGCAAACCTTGCGCAACTCTAGTTTGCTGTAGAATTATTTCCGACAACCATATTTTGTATGGCTCAGGATTATTTCTCCAAGGTAAATCTCGCTTATTGAGCTTATACCAATCTGTTATTTTGCTACTAAAATTCATTGATTAGACAAAAGTAGACCGATTTTTAAGAAAAAACATCAGTATGGTTGTTTAATTATGAAATATAAAATTATCTTTGCAGCCCCCTTTTAAAAGAGTGAACAAACTGAAAAAAAATTATTTTAAAAAATGACAAAAGCAGAGATTGTTAGTGATATTGCTGACAAAACAGGAATTGAGAAGGTGGCAGTAATGGCTACAGTGGAAGCGTTTATGGATTCTATCATAGATGCTATGGAAGATGGGAAAAACGTCTATTTAAGAGGATTCGGATCTTTTATCATTAAAGAAAGAGCTGAAAAAACAGGAAGAAACATATCAAAAAACACAACGATAGTTATTCCAGCGCACACAATACCAGCGTTTAAACCTGCAAAAACTTTCGTAGAGGGAGTAAAAAGCAAGGTTAAAGTTGGAAAGAAATAAGAAACAGAATTTATTATAAACCTTTTTAAATTATTGGATTATGCCAAGTGGTAAAAAAAGAAAAAGACATAAGATAGCAACTCACAAACGTAAGAAGCGTCTTAGAAAAAACCGTCACAAGAAGAAGAAATAAATACTGCTTAGCGGTATTAAATTTGCACCAGGAGATAAAAGAAATTTTGTTTCCTTGTTGTGCTTATAGATAATTGTAATAACACAATTCACTATTTATCTAGATCCTCGAGTTATTAGAAGGTGTTTGGGTATGTGATATTGTCATTTATTAATCATTAAAAACTTCTTCTGTGAGTTATGAATTAATTATAAATTCAACACCAACAGAAGTTACAATTGCTTTATTAAGTAACAAGAAATTAATCGAGTTACACAAAGATAAACACGATACAAGTTTCAACGTTGGTGATATATACTTGGGGAAAGTCAGAAAGATTGTCCCAAGTCTTAATGCTGCGTTCGTAGATGTAGGGTATGAAAAAGATGCTTTCTTGCATTATTTGGACCTTGGTCCTCAATACAATTCCCAAAACAAATTCGTTCAAAAAACATTAAAAGGAAAACAACCTAGTTACGAAATTGCTAACAATGCTATTGAAAAAGAGATTGTTAAAGATGGAAAAATCAAGGATCTTCTCAATTCTAAAGAATTAATTGCTGTACAAGTAGCCAAAGAACCAATTTCAAGTAAAGGTCCTAGACTAAGTGCTGAATTGACATTGGCTGGAAGGTATATCGTTTTGGTTCCGTTTACGGATAAGATTTCTGTTTCTCAAAAGATTAAATCTGTTGAAGAAAAAGAAAGACTTAAAAGTTTATTGGCGAGCATCAAACCCAAGAATTTTGGTGTAATCATTCGAACAGTTGCCGAAAACAAAAAAGTTGCTGATCTAGATCAAGACCTGAGAGATTTGGTGGAGAAATGGAAAAAGATGCATGCAAAGTTGAAAGATGCTACTCCTCCTAAGAGAATTTTAGGTGAGATGAATAGAACTTCGACTGTACTGCGAGATATGCTATCTGCAGACTTCTCCAATATACATGTAGACGATGCTAAACTTTACGAAGAGATTAAATCTTATGTTAAGACTATTGCTCCTCAAAAAGAATCGATTGTAAAACAATACAAAGGAAAAGATTCAATTTTTGAGAGTTTTGGAATCAACAAACAAATTAAAGCTTCGTTCGGTAAGAAAGTAATGTTGCCGTCTGGTGCTTACTTGATTG
>CAJYBK010000282.1 GCA_913064955.1 uncultured Flavobacteriales bacterium | reverse complement strand
TAAGCGTGTAAAACGCAAATTAAATCCGATAATCACAACCTTGTTTATCCTTATTTTTGATTGATGAGGTACGGATTACTCTTATTTCTCTTTTGTTTTTCTTTAGTCTTTCTGTCTCAGGGCATTAAGAACATTCCAAATTCTGGTATGTATTCGCATGAGGTAAAAATCATACCACAGAAAAACCAAACCATCTATTATACTTCAGAAGGCTTTGCTTCAAGTAAAACACTCAATAAACTAAATGACTCAATTGTTTTAAGCAAAACAACTACTCTTTTATTGCGAATTAAGGATTCCAAAATTGACACTATAATTCATCGTACGTACCACTTCGATTACCAATCTAAATTAGCGATACTAAGTATATCCATTGATCCGGAAGATTTTTGGAATGACAGCACAGGTATTTATGTCAAAGGCAAAAATGCCTATTGGAATGACAGCATTGGTCATTGGGTAAACTGTAATTACCAAAAAAATTGGGAAAAACCAATGTTTATCACTTTCATTGACACCAATAATAAAGTTGGCTTTTCTCAGCAAGCGGGTATTAAAATATTTGGTGAAAGTACAAGAAGGCAACCGGATAAGTCAATGAAAATAATTGCTCGCAAAAAATACGGTAAAAAAAGATTTAAGTATCGACTATTTCCTGACAAGGATATTAAAAAATTTAAACAATTAGTAATCCGTGCTTCTGGTAATGATTATGCTAAAACTCGGTTTAAAGATGCCATGAGCGCTTACTTAGTTAGAAACCTGGACATTGAATACATGGCCTGGAGACCTATTAAGTTGTATATCAATGGAGAATATTGGGGAGTATATAACTTGAGAGAAAAAATTAACGACAACTACATTGGTTCCAACAGAAACGTAGACAAAGACAGTGTAAACATTACTATGGGGCGCTGGATCACACAGGAAGGATCCGGAAAAGACTTTAAGAAAATGTATTATTGGTTTGCCGAATTGGATACAATGGATGACAAGGCTTATAATAAAGCAAAACAATTTTTAAATATTAGGAATTATATCAATTACCGAGTATTTCAAATCTATATCAACAACAAAGATTCAAGAGGGAATATCCGTTACTACAATGTCAAGGGAGAAGCCGATAAGAGATTTAGAATGATTCTGTATGATACAGATCTAGGATACGGAAAATACTCCATGAATTATTTGGAAAAATGCGTTTCCCCTACTCCAACTGATTGGTACAATCCAACCTGGAGCACGATGTATCTTAACAAGTTAATTCAACATCCTGAATTTCAAAATGAATTTGTAACACAGTTTGCTCACCTAATGAACACATCACTTCATAAAGACACCATGCTTGCGGCAGTAGATTATTTTGAAGAAATTTATAAAGATGAACTACCAAGAAGCAGCAGTGGTAGACCAGCGCATTTAAAGAAAACATATTTCTCAATGAATACTTGGATGGAAGAAGTAAACAGTCTTCGCTCCTATGCTAAATTAAGACCAAAAGCCATGTGGCAACATTTAAATACCACTTTCAATTTGAAAGGAACTTTCCTACTTAAAATCAAAGGTGACTCTGGTATGGTTAGCGTTAATGATAATTACCCTATTCCACTTCCTTATGAAGGATTATACTTCAAAGACATTCCCCTTACTATCAAAATAATTCCAGATAGTAATATCTTGTTTAGTAAATGGATGGATAAAGACTCAATCAATCCAAGAGTAGTTATTTGCGATGGTGACTCACTTACTATTGAACCTACATTTAAAGTCAAACCGACTGTTCCAGATAGCACCTCTCAAACAACTGTTGATTTAACTCAAGATTCAATCAGTTCATCCCATCAAGGGAGTCAAGATTGGTTATATTACCTTGCGTACACTCTTTTAGGCCTTGGCTGCCTTCTATTGGTGTTATATTTTACTTGGACAAAGGAAGTCTTCTAATAACAAACTTCTACAATCATAGAATCAAGGTATTCTTCCTGTAATTCAACACCTGCAACCACAGGAACCAATGCAAAAATTGTTTCGTTTTCTTCCACCTCTAAAGGCAAGTCAATACCTGGTTTATAAACCGTATAAATTGCTTCCTCTCGCTTCGTATTTAAAACAATTTCAATTACATCCTTTCCATCATATCTTTCATAAACATTCTTGGTCCAATTAATTTCTTTCAACTCAGTCTTATTAATGTCACTTCTACACGCTTTTGTCACATCTATAAGTACTAAATCAATTCCATCACCTAAAACCAACCAAGTAGCATAATACTTAGTCCTGTCGTTCACTTTTGTTGGAATTGGGATAGTAAACGGTCCTTCTCCATCATTCATTTTAATATGATAAGTGCCGGGCAAAAAGTTTTTATATCTGATATACGATGAAGGAATTTCTTCATTCAATAATTCATCACCACCTTCCTCGTCATAAATAGCAACATATGTGGTGTCGGGCAAACTATTATATAAATTAAATGTTACCTCATCCAAGTCGACTGAAGTGTAATCCTCTTGATCTGAATCATTAATTTCTTTACTATAACTAGTCTTACTATCGCCATAGCCGGGTTTAGGTTCCTTATTAATTAAGTAAATACTGCTTCCTAAAAACACTAATCCCCATACAATCATCGGTATCCAGAAAAAGTCGTTGGGAGATTTTGGTTCAATTACACCATCTTCATTAGGTTCATTTTTGACCAAATCCCCCAAACCTAATAATGTAATTAGAATTCCTGCCCACAGCATGGACCATCCCACATAAACATTATTGCCAAAGCGTGTATCCTCAAACCAATAACCAGTAATCCATACGCTCAAACCAAGAAAAATTGGCACTAAGATTCCAGCACCTCTCCAAACAAATACCATATAATTGAATTTTGATTCTAAATTAATATATTTTTACAAATCAGGAAACAACTAGTAAAATGACAACAAACGTCAACCATATAAAAGTGTCAATGATGAATAAGGAAGATATTCATGATATTATTGATTATTGGCATAGTTCATCAGATTCATACTTAGAATCAATGGGGGTAGATCTTTCTAAATTACCTTCACCAAAAGACCTTTTAAATTATCTAGAATCTCAAGCCGAACTACCATTGTCAGAAAAGACCTCATTCGCTTTGATTTGGTGGTCGGATGGCAAGAAAATAGGTCACTGTAATCTTAATCAAATAGTATTTGGAGAACAAGCTCAACTGCATTTACATATCTGGGATTCTTCTATCAGAAAAAAAGGTATTGGTTCCAAACTAATCCTTAAATCTCTAGAATCATTCTTTGGCAACATGAAACTAAAAAAAATTTACTGCGAACCTTACGCTTTAAATGATGCTCCGAATAGAACTTTGAAAAAAGTAGGATTTACATTTGTAAAAAAACATACGACCATTCCCGGTTCAATCAATTTTGAACAAGAAGTTAATCAATGGGAAATGACCTTTGAAAAATTTAAAGAATTAGAAATTTCGCAACGCGTCCATTGATGGCTCATGCATAGGTTCAATAACCAATGCTTGCTGATAGAATTCAATTGCCTTTTTCTTATCTCCTCGATGCTCGTATATTAATCCAGAATTATAAAAAGCATCCACATATTGATCATTTAATTCAATTGCTTTGGCAAAGTTTTCAAGCGCTATATTAGTTGTGGTATCCTTACTAAAGTCAGACATCTCATCTCTAAATGCTGCTATATATATATTCCCTATATTAAAGTAGCACTCTTCACAATTGTCATCAGTTGCTATTATTTTTAGAAAACATTGTTTAGCTTCTTCATACTTTTCAATGT
>CAJYBK010000281.1 GCA_913064955.1 uncultured Flavobacteriales bacterium | reverse complement strand
AGACTATTCACATTTGAAACAATAGGCACACAACCACATAACATCGCTTCAGCTAAAGCACATCCAAAGCCTTCGTATGAAGACAATTGAAGATAATACTTTGCCGCTCCATATTCCTTTCTCAATTCTTCAGGTTTCATTTTTCCTTTAAAAGTCAAATTTTTTGGAAAGGAAATTTGTGGTTCTTCACAACCAGCCACAATAAACCTATAATTAGGAAAGTGATTTGCAATATCAATTATTAAATCCCCACCTTTTAAGTAAAACTGACTGTCGGAGAATACGGAGATAAAAGTTGAAGGGTCTTTTTGAAGATTCGATTGCCAAAACGTTATATCAAACCCATTAGGGATCACCCTGTTTTTAGTTTTAAGATTTGGGAAATAATTTAAATACCCTTGTTTGGTTGGTAGTAACTCATTGAAAGTATTCGATGTAATTATTAATGAATTACTCACTGGAAGTAATTCTGTGGCATTAATATAACTCCAGTGGATCACCTTTTTCTGAATAGGCTTACGCAAACTTCCATAGTTCAACTCAGGAATAGCTGCGCAATCCGTACCATGAAGAATAATATACACAGGAACTTTGAACAATCTGCCACATATGGTCGGTGCTAAAGCCCAATATCCTCCGAAAGAAACAACTACGCATTTAGCCTTTCTAATTCTAAATAAAAAAAAGAAAAACTGCTTTATTATGAAGTATGGCGCTAGTTTTTTGTTTGCCCAGTTATAGGTATTTTTACGAATGTTATAAACTTTTCCTAGTTCTGAAATATCACTTTTAATGAAAGTAGACAATCGAGGGTAAACATAAAATATAGTATCTTTTTGGCTCATTAATACTGTTATTTACGTCTATTCAAAAATTGTATTATCCATTTTAGCGATATGATACGACATGAAGCAATAAATATTATCATGTTTTGGTAGATCTTCATGAGTTTTTATTTCAACTAATTTAGAAACCCTTGCTTTCGTGCCCGCGTTTTTGTAGAACTTATAGTCATTTGAGTTTTTGATATAATCATAAATTTCATGGGTATTTCCCTCCACCATGTTGACTCTTAAATCAGAATATTCCACCATTAACATGGGGGCATTTTCCGACTGCATCAAATCCACCACTCCTTTTAACACTTCCAATTCATAACCTTCAACATCAATTTTTATCATGTCTGGGTTAGTATTATCCTCCAAAAAACCTGACAATGTCGTAACTTTAATATCATAACTGTCAGTTTCGAAATCAGGCTTAATAAGAGTTGCGCACCCCCTATTAGCATCCCACCTATCATAAATAACGGTAGTTTCCTCTTTCGCTCCTATCGCAAATTCTGAAACAATGACGTTGGATAAACCATTCTTTTCTATATTCTCCGTTAAAATAGTTCTAGTTACAGGATTAGGTTCAAAGGCAATGACTTTGCCACTATCACCTACAACTTCAGATGCAAACACCGACATCATGCCTATGTTCGCCCCAACATCAATAAATACATCGCCCTTCTTTAACACATTCTTGAGTACGTCCAAACTTCCTTTTTCATAAGTACCTGTATAGTATAAACTCCTCTCAATACCATTGTCTTTTGTTGGGTCTATTTTCATCAAAAAACCATATATCGTTTTGATAAAAAACTGACCTTCAGACGGCTTAGGAATTAATAACTTTGGCAGAATTTTTTGGGTAAAACCACGTATACCAATGACATTAAAATCATTTAAACTTGATATTAGTTTATGTCTTAATTTAAAATCTATCATTACTTAGTTTAATTGGTCAAATATACTGTTTTCTTATATAATTCATTCCATACCCTATTACCTCCTCAAATCTTATTTCCTTTAGGAACCTCAACAATTTTTTTAATTAAAGGCTGCTTCGATAAAAAGGCATTTATATCATTTGACAAGGATAATTTTACAACGATCATCCAATAGGTTAACGAAATAAGGATACCTTTAGTCGCGATATTAATCCATGGATTATTTAAATCTATATTAAAGAATAAAACATAAACTATAAGTGCAACAAGCATTGACACTAAATTATTAACTTTAAATGGCTGCAATTTAAATTTGTAATACAGAAAATAAAACATAATAAAATTCACGATCAAATATGTTAATGCAGTGGCCAATGCAGCTCCAGTAATTCCCCAATAATTAATGAAAATAAAATTAGTAATCACAGTTAACAATAGAGCGATAAACGTCATCAAAGTAAAAAACCTATAATACTTTGAATTAATTATAATTGCTGCATTTGAACCGCAAGCAACATTAATAAACTTACCTATTCCAAGCCATAAAAACACATACTTTACTTCTTTATAATCCGATGGTAGAATTGCAACAATATCTGAAATACAAGCCCAAATACCTATAAATACAAATGCCCCAATTATCACCATTGTCTCTGTCGTCTTTTTATAAACTTCGTGAATTGCATCCAGATCTTTAACATTCCAATACTTGCTTATCATGGGATTAACTATCTGCCCTATCGCTCTAAATGGCATATCAATAACTGCAGCGATGTTTAAAGCAACAACGTAAACTGCAGCAGCATCTAACCCTTCGTTTACATTAACCGCAGAAACCAAAAGAGCACTTACCATCAAAGTGTCTATTCGAAAAGCAAGTGTTGCTGCGATCGAGGAAAAAAAAGAATATCCTCCAAACTTTAAAATTTCCCATCTTTCCTTAATTGGTATACCTCCAAAATATGCAAAAGACAACTCTCCTTTCAAAAGTAAAAAAGTAAATAATATTAAAAAACTCAAGAAATAAATCAACACATAAAAAATAATAAATCCATCAAAGTTGATTGCTTTATAGTAATACAAGAGAATTAAAACAAACTGCCCCATTCTTAAAAACACTTCCTTAAGAAACAATTGAAAAGTGGTTTTTAACAAGCCATTCGAGTATCCAGAAAACAACTCCAAGAGCAAACTCGCGAGAAATAAAGGTATTATAAAATAATAATACTTAACTAGAAGTGCTGCCCCTCCTTCAAAAGGTTGCAAAACAGTGTCTTTAAAGAAAACCAAGACCCCCACAGTTAGCAAACTAAAAATCATAGAAAGGAAAATCAAAAAAGTCAATAAGCCTTGATTTGATTTTTTTTCTTCAATGCGATAAGAAGGCAAATACTTAATAATAGAAGTACTAGAGCCAAACGAACTCAACCCTGCAACCAACAATGCTATAGACGTAAGAATCGTGATAACTCCATATTCAGATTTTGTCATTAATTTAGGGTACAGCAGAATAGTATTGACTGCGCCTAATGCTGCTCCAAGATAAAGTATCACTGCATTTCTTGCACCTTCTTTTACAATTACACCCAAAACAATTGTTCTTTATTATAAATGAATAACCAAAGTTAAATTATACAATTTAAACTGCATAAAAAAAGGAGTGCTAACACTCCTTTTTGAATTATATTAATTTTCTTTTATTTTACCCAGTCTTGTTTAGATAACATCAAGGCTTCTTGAACGGTAATTCTATCTCCTTGGTTGTATGCAGTAACAAATGGTCCAGGAAAGTTATAAGAACCTAAAGAATTTCTCTTATCTCTTGCTTGCTTATACACATCAAAACTACCAGTTGTATATTTTACCCAACCTTCATGATTCTCTGTTGCTACTCCTCCCGTAAATCCATAATGTCTTTTAATGTATGAATTTGAAACCGTTTTATGTGCTGCTAAAATTTGCACTTTGTAAGAAACATTTTAATTAGACGTAGTAATTGTTGTTTCAACAGGATCGGTATCAACTGGATCAGTGTCTATAGGATCTGTATCTACTGGATCAGTG
>CAJYBK010000280.1 GCA_913064955.1 uncultured Flavobacteriales bacterium | reverse complement strand
GTACAGAAAGAACCATTTATATCCGAGTATTTAGAATCACTAAACTTATAGGTGGATTTAATCTTGAATGAAAGTAGTTAAACATAAATATAAAGAAGACACCGATGAAGACTTAATGGCGGAAGTGATTAAAGGCAACGACCGTGCATTTTCTGAAATTTATGATCGCTACAGTAAAATGATGTTGAATTACTTTTTCAAAATGCTTTGGCAGGATCGAGAAAAAGCGGAAGACTTCATGCAAGAATTGTTTACTAAAATCATTCATAAGCCCGAATTGTTTAACGTAAATAAATCATTTAAGACATGGATATTCAGTATTGCCCACAATATGTGTAAAAATGAGTATCGCAAACAAGAAGTAAGAAAAGGCACAAGTAACAATCTGAATGAAAATATAACAGTTGCAAATAATGACACCTCTCCTGACGAAAGATATGATCAAGGAGTTTTTAATGATAGGTTAAAAGAAGAATTGGCCGCCTTATCTCAAAACCATAGAACCACATTTATTTTAAGATTCAAACAAGACATGAGCATCAAGGAAATTGCTGATGTAATGGAGACTTCAGAAGGAACCGTAAAGTCAAGAATTTTTTATGCATTAAAAAAATTGAACGAAAGTTTGAAAGAATTTAAACCAATTGGCACTTCGGTTGTACTGATGATTATAAATGTACTGAAAACATTTATTTAACTTATGAATGAAATAGACAAAAATATAGATCAAATCATACTACTCAAAGGGTATCACGAACTTTCTAGTGCGGAAAAGAACGCAATTAAAGATATTGCGGTTACTGAAGCAGAGTTCAATGATGCGAAAAGGATGTTGCAATTAATTGAATCTCAAATTTTAGACATCGAAGACATAACACCAAAAAATGAAACTAAAGATTATTTGATTTCTGAATTTAATCGAATCCGACCAGCAAAGGCGGAAAGACCTTCGGGTTTGGGAATCTTTTTTCCTAGCAACAAACCTTTTCATCAGAAGTTAGGTGTGCAAATCATAGCTGCTGCTGCCGTTCTTTTGCTTATTGTCACCCTGTTCATACCAAGAGGAAATGATTTGACACATCAGAAAGTAACTGCAATGACAGAGAAAAAAAATGTGGTTTCAGAGGAAACTTTGATTAAATCTGAAGAGAAGATTATTGTGGCGGAGAGTGATCTAGAAAATAAAGAGTTGGAAACTAACACTGACCTTGAGGCAATTGACGAAAAAAGTAAGAATGAACAAACGATAGAAAAAACTATAGCGAAAGATGAAAAACCTGCATCACCTGTGGTTGTAGACGTCCTGGATTATGCTGCGAACACGACATCAGAAAAAATCGAAGGGAATAAACCTACTGTAAGTGATATAAGTATATTAGATAGTGAGGAAATAGATGATGACTATGTCAGTGACGGCCTCGCTTCTGAAGTTTTGAATGAAGTTGACAAAACCAGTAAAAAAGACATCTCCTCCAATCAAAATATGACGGTTCAAACAGGAGCAGCGGCTACAATGGTAACGGATGAAGTAGCTGTGAGTGAAGACTTATATGACACCGACTTAGCAGTTGCTCCAGCAATGGCAGAGACAAGTGTTTTTAATAGAAAGGCAGATTCAAAACTAAATGAATCGGCTAATAAATCTCCAGTTAAATTGAGTAAAACGCTAGCTGAAAACAAGGAATTGATTAAGTATTTCTATACCGCCATGTAATTCGCCTCTAGGTAAATTCTTAAAATTTACATGCCTACTTATTTAATGATCCGTAATAAGAATTCTGTAATTATAATTAGTTTCAATTTATTTGATATATTTTTGTTTTAGTCTATGCTTAGAACTAAAATTATCATACCCATCCTAATCAGTGCATTTGCTTCTGTTTTTTACTCGCAGAATGTTACAAGGATTAATGAACTGAAATATCAAATTCAGATAGAAAATAATGTCAATAAAAAAGCAGACCAACTTATTGAACTATCTAAACTTCTTCAAAACTACAACTATGTAGAATCTCTCAACTATGCCCTGGAAGGATTAACACTTAGTAAAAGCCTTCATTACAATAAAGGTAAAATCTCAGCCTATTACCAGATAAGCGAAGTGGAAAGAATAGAAGGTAATTTCGACAAAGCAATTGAAAGTTTGGAATTGGCTAATGAAATCAATGAATCTTATGGCGATCAAAAAGGACTAGCATTATCAAACATCTACATGGGTATCATTTATAGTGATCAGAATGATTTTGAAAGCGCTAGAATTTATTTTCAATATGCCATGGACATTGGTATTAAAATAAAAAGTAACCTTGTTCAGTCAAAAGCAAATGCAGGCTTTGGACTCATCAACTCCAAACAAAACAAGTACTATTTGGCGCTCCAGTATTACTTACTGGCCATCGATCAAATAAAAAACACCATCCAATATGAAGAAATAGGTAACTCATATAAGGAATTAGGGAAGTTACAAGCCCTTACGGACAATAATCCAGATGCCATCAACAGTTATCTTGCTGCATTAAAAAATTTCGAAAAAATAGACTCTAAATATCGCCAAGCGGAAGTATGCTATGATTTAGGCGTGCTATATCAAAAGGAGTCACAGCCGGAAAATGCAATTCTATTTATGAAAAATAGTCTTGGACTTGCTCAAGAAGCAGGCATGGAAGACCTGATAAAAAAAGGCTACCAAACGATTGCCAACACTTATGAAAAAAATGAACAATACCAAGAGGCGTACGAGTATCTAAAATACTATAGCGCCATAAAAGATACTAAGGAAATTTCAGAATTGGAGTCTCAATTGGAGTTGGAAATGAAAAACAAAGAGTTGGCCATACTGACTAAAGAAAAAGATTTTCATAAAAAGGAATCTGACAATCAGAAGCTATATATAATTATATCCATTATCGTTTTGATCATCATATTCTGTTTGAGTATATTTTTATTGATATCCCTTAGACAAAGAGACAAAATTAACTCCCAACTTATTGAAGCTACAAATCAAGCGAATCAATCGAAACAAGAAAAAGAAGACTTTTTTGCATACACTAGCCATGAAATTAGAACGCCATTAAATGCAGTTGTTGGTATGGCTAAGTTATTGTCAAACACCAACCTAGATCCTAATCAAGAAAAGTACTTAAAAACAATTACAGGATCCGCCCAAAATATTCTTTTCCTTGTGAACGATGTATTAGATATTTCTAAAATTGAAAAAGGAGGAGTAGAATTTGAGCAAATTGAGTTTTCATTGCATGATATCATAGATCAGATTATTGATTCTTTAGAATTTAAAAAATTTGAAAAGAAAGTTAGTTTGATTAAAAACATCGCTAACAACGTACCTAAAGTTTTGATTGGTGACCCTATACGTTTCAATCAAATACTTTTAAACCTTGCTGATAATGCATTAAAATTCACAAAAGAAGGCTCAGTAAGTATCAATGTAATTGTATCGGATAAAATTGAAGACAAGGCAAGAATACATTTTAGTGTGGAAGACACCGGCATTGGTATTCAAAAGGAAAAACTTGATTCAATTTTCAATTCCTATCAGCAAGAACATGCAAGTATAGCAAGACAATATGGAGGTACTGGTCTTGGACTAGCGATATCTAAATTATTGGTAGAAAACATGGGCGGAGAGATTAAGGTAAAAAGTGAACCTGGAAGAGGTACCACGTTTTATTTCAGTATTTGGGTGCCTATTTCGGAAATGACTGATATTTCAAAATTGAAGGATCAACAAAGTGAGATAGAAAAAATTAAGGACATAACTGTCTTAGTCGTGGATGACAACCAATTAAATAGGGAGATATTTTATGACTTAGTAGAGGATAAGGAAAATAATGTTAAAATCGACTTAG
>CAJYBK010000279.1 GCA_913064955.1 uncultured Flavobacteriales bacterium | reverse complement strand
TTAAAAGAGAAATATGTTAAAACCATTGTGGGATGTGAGTTGTATGTGTGTAAAGACATGCATAATAAAAGCGTTAAGGACAATGGTTATTTGGTCCCATTTCTTGCTAAAAATAAAAAGGGGTATCATAATCTTTCCAAACTTGCTTCAGCAGCGCATGTAGAAGGAAAATACTATGTACCTCGAATTGACAAAACTTTAATAACAACTTTAAAAGAGGACATAATTGTTATTACTGGTGGTCTAAACGGAGAAATACCGCAATTGATTTTGAATGTGGGTGAAGCACAAGCAGAAGAAGCTTTTGTTTGGTGGAAGGAGCAATTTGGAGATGATTTCTATGTAGAGTTGAATCGTCATGACTTGGAAGAAGAGTTGATTGTCAATCAAACATTATTGAAATTTGCGAAGAAGTATGACGTGAAATATTTTGCGGCTAACAACAACTATTATCTCAATAAAAATGAGGCAGAATCTCATGATGTTCTACTTTGTATAAAAGATGGAGAGCGTAAATCTACTCCCAAAGGAAGAGGACGTGGTTTTAGATTTGGATTTCCCAATGATCAGTTTTATTTCAAGACGCAAGAGGAAATGAAAAAGGCTTTTGCAGACTTGCCAGAAGCTATAGAATGTACAGAAGAAATAGTAAATAAAATTGAACCTTTTACATTAGGAAGAAGTGTATTGCTTCCTGCATTTGATATTCCTGATGAATTCACAGACCCACGAGATAAGGAAGATGATTCATTAAAAATAGGGGAGAACAATTATCTTAGGCATATTACATACGAAGGCGCTAAGAAAAGATATGGAGAAATTACCGATGCCATCAGAGAGCGTTTGGATTTTGAATTAGGCGTTATTAAAAATACGGGTTATCCAGGATATTTCTTGATTGTGGAGGATTTTATTCGAGAGGCGAGAAAAATGGGAGTGTCCGTAGGTCCTGGAAGGGGATCAGCTGCAGGATCAGTGGTCGCTTATTGTACTTGGATAACCAATATTGATCCAATTAAGTACGATCTACTTTTTGAGCGTTTTCTGAATCCGGAACGTGTATCCATGCCCGATATTGATATTGACTTTGATGATGAAGGACGTGGAAGAGTAATTCAGTATGTAATTGATAAGTATGGCTCCAACCAGGTTGCGCAAATTATCACATACGGTACAATGGCAGCCAAGTCATCTATTAGAGATGCAGGTCGTGTATTGGACTTGTCTTTACCTGATACTGATAGGATAGCTAAGTTGGTGCCTGACATGAAATTGAACAAACTTTTTGGAATGGAAGAGGAAACTCTTGCAGAGAAATTAAGTGGCGATCAAATGAAAATGGCGATAGAATTGAAAGAAATTCTAAAGCAAAGAGGAATAGAGGTAAAAATTTTAAGACAAACAAAAACGATTGAAGATTCTATGAGAACCACAGGTATTCACGCATGTGGAGTTATCATTACACCAAGCGATATCAGAGAGCATGTTCCTGTGGCATTGGCAAAGGATTCCAGTATGTGGAGTACTCAGTTTGACAACTCCGTGGTTGAGGATGCTGGTCTACTAAAAATGGATTTCTTGGGGCTTAAAACGTTAACCCTAATAAAGGATACGCTTAAAATCATAAAAGCAAGGCATGATATTGACATCGATATTGAGGAGATTCCCATAGATGATGAAGAAACATATGCTTTATTCCAAAGAGGTGAAACGGTAGGTATATTTCAATATGAATCACCTGGGATGCAAAAGCATTTAAAGGATCTAAAACCAACAGAGTTTTCTGATCTTATCGCCATGAATGCCCTATATAGACCAGGTCCAATTGAATATATACCTGATTTTATTAGACGTAAGCATGGAATAGATGAAATTAAGTACGATTTAGATGCTATGGAAGAGTATC
The DNA here is from genome assembly GCA_913064955.1 of uncultured Flavobacteriales bacterium. GTDB lineage: Bacteria > Bacteroidota > Bacteroidia > Flavobacteriales_D > Parvicellaceae > Parvicella. The sequence goes on along the minus strand of CAJYBK010000279.1, from coordinate 1,988 downwards.
TGGATGAAACGTACGGAATTACAGTTTATCAAGAGCAAGTAATGCTATTGTCACAGAAACTAGCAGGTTTCTCCAAGGGTGAAGCGGATACCCTTCGTAAGGCAATGGGTAAAAAGCAGAAGGCGGTTCTAGACAAAATGAAGCCAAAATTCCTAGATAAAGGAGAGGAGAACGGTCATAAGCGTAAGATTTTAGAAAAAGTATGGAAGGATTGGGAAGCATTTGCATCTTACGCCTTTAATAAATCTCACTCTACCTGTTATGCATGGATTGCCTACCAAACGGCTTATCTAAAGGCTAGATATCCTTCTGAATATATGGCAGCAGTTTTGAGTAATAACATGAATGATATCAAAACAGTTTCCTTCTTTATGGAGGAATGTAAGCGTATGGGGCTTGCTGTTTTAGGTCCAGATGTAAATGAAAGTTATTACAAGTTTGCAGTTAATGAAAAAGGTGAAATTCGTTTCGGAATGGGAGGGATCAAAGGAGTAGGAGAGAATCCTGTTAACGCTATTGTAAAAGAACGTAAAGAAAACGGACCTTTTACATCGGTATTTGACATGGTAAGAAGAGTAAGTTTGAAGGACTGTAATAAAAGAGTTTTAGAAAGTTTAGCATATTCTGGTGGTTTTGATGAGTTTAAAGATATTTCTAGAGAGCAGTATTTTGGAGAGGACGAAAAAGGAAGGACTCTAATTGAAAACTGCATCAGATATGGAGGGGCTTATCAATCTGGGCAAGATTCTAATCAGGTGAGCATGTTTGACATGGCAGGTGGAGAGGATATTGAAATCCCAACTCCGGCTATTCCTGATGTTTCAGAATGGACAATTTTTCAAAGGTTGAGTTATGAGAAGGAAGTAGTTGGGATTTATATTTCGGGACATCCAATGGATGATTATAAACTAGAAGTAGAAAGTTTCTGTGATTTGGGATTGAAAGATTTGAATGAGAATATCAATAGGTTACCTAATAAGGAGTTTTCATGTGCTGGAATTATCAGTAACATGGGGCACATGGAAAGCAGAAAAGGAAATAAATATGGATTTTTCGAATTGCAGGATATGACAGGTGGAATGGAGTTTAGAATATTTGGAGAAACCTATTTGAAATTGTCTCATTTCTTAACACCAGGAAACTTTTTATATGTAAAAGGAAATGTTCAGTTAAAAGGTAAGAAATATAATCCTGATGGAAAGCAAAAGGAATATAGTGTTCAGTATATTGAGTTGTTGACTAATATTAGAGATAAGCAATTAAAGAAGGTACACCTACAATTTGATGCAGCACTAATTAACCACAGCTCTCTAGATGAACTGGAGGGGTTATTTGAGACTTATCAAGGGGACAAGAGTGTCTATTTAGACTTAATTGATTACAGTGATGGAAGTGGTGTAACGCTGATTTCTAGAAGTAAAAAAGTGAATGTAAGCAATGAGTTTCTTAAAGATTTAGATCAAATTATGGGATATGAAGGGTTTGCAGTAAATAAATCTAAATTACCAAGAATTTTACATGAAATTAAACTAGAGCAAGAGAAGATGAAAGCAGAGGCAGAGGCTGAAGCGGAAGAAGAAATGGAAGTTGAAAATTAAGACTAAAACAAATGAAATTACACGCAATAAATACAGGTTATTTTAAACTAGATGGAGGAGCAATGTTTGGAGTAGTGCCTAAATCTATATGGCAAAAAACTAATCCAGCAGATGAAAAAAATCTGTGCACCTGGGCAATGAGGAGTTTGTTAATAGAAGATGGAGATAAACTTACCTTGGTTGACACCGGTATAGGAAATAAACAAGATGAACGTTTCTTAAGACATTATTACCTGCATGGTAATGATAGTTTGGATGGAAACTTAAAGCAACTTGGATTTCATCGAGATGACATTACTGATGTTTTCTTGACTCATTTGCACTTTGATCATTGTGGCGGTGCGATTGAAAGAGATGCTAAAAACCCAGAGATGTTGGTTCCTGCTTTTA
>CAJYBK010000278.1 GCA_913064955.1 uncultured Flavobacteriales bacterium | reverse complement strand
AAAGAAGCGGACTTGGAAGAAGGAAGCAGTATTCAAAAACTTTACTTTGGTTATGGCAGTCATAAAAGTCCGCAAATTGGTGATTACAAAGTTTCTTTCCAGTTCATTGGGAACGGAGATTATAGTATTTTGGCGAAACAAGTTGGGAATACTTTTGACTCATTTGAAACAAGCACCGAATCCACTATATTAATGGTTGAAAGCGGTAAAGTTTCAGCCAAGAAAATGTTCTCTACTGCTCAGTCCAATAATACAGTGCTTACATGGGTGTTAAGATTTGTCGGGATATTCATGATGTATTTAGGCATTATGATGATTTTTGGACTTGTAACTACTTTGGCTAATATTATACCTTTCCTCGGAACATTAGTCAATATGGGAGTTTCTTTGTTTGCAGGTATCATCTCCTTGACCTTGCCATTAATGACCATTTCCCTTGCTTGGATTTTCTACAGACCTATACTTGGAAGCATCATATTAGTTGCGGCAATTGCTATCATCTTATTCTTCTACAAGAAGTCCCTCGATAGAAAGAAAGTCTAGTAAATTAATGGCTTAGCCTTTTCTTCCATTCTTGATATTCTGATGACGCAGTAAAGGATGGAAACTGAGCAAATTCTGCATCCCAATCCAATTCATTAATGGTAAAAAAATCATCTAATACAAGTAGCGCCTCAACGGCAGAAAGGAAATTACCTTGTTCTATCAGTGTTTTGATTTTAGCCAAATGAAAGGATAGAATTTCGCTTTCGTATGTCAAAGCTTGATTAAACAGATTAAGTGCTTTGTCCCACTCCCCCATTTCATAATAGTCGTTCCCTTGCAAGTAATAAAGCACCCCATCTTCGCCAACCTCTTTTTCAAGGTTTATTAAATTGATCAAAGCATCATTGTATTTCTCAGTATAGGCATTTAAATAAAACATGGTCAAATTTCTGCCTTTCTCCGCAACTGAAATATTACCCAACTTCTTCTTCAGTCCAGGAACAACAACCTTAATATTATAAGACTCAAGAATCACTAATTGCTCCAAGTCCTCATATAATTCAGTTTTTTGAAATTCACCATTGTAAGAGTTTAAGACAGTATATGCCGCACTCAAATCTCCAATAGAAATTAATTCTAAAACTTCTTTTTCCATTTGTTCATCTTTCTCTACCTGAAACTCCCATCCCATCTCGCAGTCTTGATAATAACCTATGTAATTATTAATCCAATTTGAAAATAACCTAGACTTATTAAAATCGTAAATATCTTTAATGATCAGTGAATTACCTTTAGTTCCTAATTCAAACTCGAGGTAATTAACCGTTTGGGGCTCATGAAAAAGTCTGAGGACAATAAAATGACTATCCTTATTTTGATAATAAGTAACAAACCGTAGGTGTCCACCTGCTTCAATATCTCTACAGAGATCCTTACCTACAGAATAATTACTTTTTAAATGACTATATATTCCCGAAAATGACTGATGATTTACTAAGCTAGAATCTGTCAATTGCTCCCAATCTAAATAAGAATTGATAAAATTAGTATCTCCATTGACAAGGGATGAATGCATTTTAATCGCAAAATCCGTACACATCTTTTCGGTCATCTGAATATTCGAAGTTAAGTTATTATCCACGTTTGGATCAACTTTAGCACTCTCACAAGAAATAAAAAAGAAATTAACAAAATAAATTACCACCATTAAAAGACTGACAAACAGCATTCTATTCGAAATTAAACGTATTTTTCCGAATCTTTCCGAATCTTTTCCGTTTATATTTTTTTTACACTTTTTTCTCTCCATTACTTTGCATCGTCAATCAACAAATGATAACGACAGAACACGAAATTAATTATTATAAACAAGTAAAATTAAAATTATGAATCATTTAAAAAACAAAGTGCAATTAATCGGGAACCTAGGTATGAATCCTGAAATCATCAACTTAGACAGTGGTAAGAAAATAGCTAAAATGTCTATCGCCACCAATGAAAATTACAAAAACCAAAAAGGTGAAACAGTAAAAGAAACGCAATGGCATAATGTTACTGCCTGGGCAAAGCAAGCAGACATCATTGAAAAATATCTCACCAAGGGAAATGAAGTTTGCATTGAAGGAAAACTGAGTAATAGATCATACACAGACAAGGACGGAGTAAAAAGATATACGACAGAAATTGTTTGCAACGAAGTTCTTATGCTTGGCGCAAAAAAATAACAGAATAAAAATATTTAATAATCCCCAAAATAACACATATGTACACATTAAAAAACAACGTTCAACTAATTGGATATTTAGGATCCAACCCCGAAATTATTCAACTCAAAAATGGTAATAAGATGGCCAAAATGACTATCGCTACTCATGATACACACAAAAATAACAAAGGAGAAGTTTTCCAAGAAACACAATGGCATCAAGTTGTCGCCTGGTCCAAAAAAGCCACGGTGGCAGAATACTACCTGACAAAAGGTAATAAAGTCTGTATTGAAGGGAAACTTTCCAAAAGGTCTTATATTGATAGAGATGGAATAAAACGATATTATACTGAGATTATCTGTCAAAAACTACTTATGCTTGGGCATAAGTAGTTTTCTAGTTTTAGAAAAAAAATCTTAATTTTTTGTTAAAAACAAAAACCAAAAGCATCAATTTACATTTTGGTTCGTCTTTTGTTTATACTTTTATAATCGAAATAAAAAGATATGATGAAGAAAGCGATACTAGGATTAATGTTAATGGTTGGAATTAGTTCCAATGCACAATACAAATTAGATTTCAAAGTTGATGGCTTAAAAGATACTACTGTATTCTTATTGAAGTATCTTGGAGACAAGTTGTACTATGCAGATACTGCCGAATCAAAAGCAGGGCGTGCTAGTTTCAGCAAGGATTACTACGAAGGCGGCATTTATGCCTTTTACACCGGTAAAGGTTATTTTGAATTTGTTATGGCCGACAAAGAAGTGTCAATGGAAACGACCAATGATAACTTCATTAAAGATATGAAGGTTAAAAAATCCGATGAAAATAAAATATTCTATCAATACATCCATTTTATTAATTCAAAGCGTCCAATTTCAGAAAGTATTGTAAAAGAAAGAGAAGCCTTAGACCCAGTTAAAGATAGCGTTAAAATAAAAGCTCTAAATGCTAAACTTACTGCTTTAGATAAAGAGGTAAAACAATATCAAAAGGATATAGTAAAAAACAATGAAGGTAAATTAGCGGCAAAAATGCTCAAAATGTCAATCGACATTGAGGTACCTGAAGGATTAAATGACACTTTAAGGGGTGCTTACTTAAGAGACCACTACTGGGACAACACTGACTTATCTGACAAAAGATTGGCTAGGTCACAAGTATTCAATAACAAAATAGATTTCTACTTCAAAAAAATGATGCATCAGATTCCTGATACTATTCTAAGACACGCTTCTTTAATGGTAGATCAAATTGAAGATAGTTCTGACATGATGAAATTTGTCTTGAACTATGTACATGTAAATTATGAGACTTCGAAAATCATGGGAATGGATGCTGTGTATGTGGGAATGTCCAAAAAGTATTACTGTCCTCCTAATAAAAACAAGGCATTTTGGTATCCAGAGCAAAATCTTACAGATAGATGTGAACAAGCCCTAACGTGGGAGCCACTTCTTATCGGTAAAATTGCACCTAATTTGAGACTAGCAGATACCACAGAGAAAAAATGGATCAACTTACATGAAATGGACAACGATTATAAGGTGTTAATTTTCTGGGATCCAGATTGCGGTCATTGTAAAAAAGAGATACCTAAATTATTAGAGGTCTACCATGAATTACAAGCAAAAAAACAAGATGTAGAGTTTATAGGAGTTGGAACGAATCTTGAAAATGAGAAATGGGCAAAGATGATCAAGGACAAAAAAATGGACTGG